>QMVO01000077.1 GCA_003661125.1 Methanosarcinales archaeon | reverse complement strand
GGATGTGTTTTCACAGTTCGTGCGGGATCGGGCTATAAAGTGCCGAGGTGGTGAGAAGAAGAATTGCTTTTTATATCTGTGCGGGGAATATTATCTGTTGTTGGGTAATTGTTGGACAGCCTCAACAAACATAAGAATTCTTTTTAAAAGAGAGGTACCTAAAGTGAGAAAGAAAATAGTAGCTTTTCGACCTGAGTCCGTGCTTGAACGGTCAAAAGAAAAAGCGGATAGATATGGGTTTGATTTCTTCGGCTTTCCTGTGTTTGAACTGGTAGAGAGAGAAGAAGCATTGAAGGAAATAGAAGAAGTCTTTAATGACGGCGTGGACATCATCGTTTTCACTAGCCTAAACGGCGTAAAGAAAGCATTTAGCATCTGTGAAGGAAAATTTGACTTGAAAAAAAATCTTTCTGTTGTTAATGTCGGTGCTATAGGTCCGGTTACGAGCTCTGAACTTAAGAAACATGGTGTACGGGTGGACTTTATGCCTGAGGAATACAGTGCAAAAGGACTCATGAGACTACTGGCGGAGAATATGGGGGTAGGAAATAAAAAAATCGCTTTTCTACGGAGTGCTGAGGGTGGTCAGGATATTTTGGACTTTTTACGTGGAAAAGGTGCTTTTGTAAGGGACATTGCGGTATATAAAGTAGAAATAAAGGATTCTGAAGAGGAAAGGGAGCTTTTTTCGGAGTTCGTAACCTATAAACCTGACTATATCATATTCACGAGCTCTTTAACGTTTAAAACTTTTTCAGAACTCACCAGGAAATTCAGAATGGAAGAAAAGATTGTCGGGGTTTTAGAACATGCGAAAATTATTGCTATTGGTGATTTGACTGCCGAAACCATGCGTGAAGAGGACATGAAAGTGGATTTGGTTGCGAGAAAAAGCACGTTTGAGGATGTTTTGAAGGAGATAAAAAATGGAAATCGAGAACACCTATTGTGAAGCGTTTGAAGGATTATTTGCAAGAATATGCATAACGGCGAAAGACGAGAAGAGACTGAAACGAGCTGCTTACGGCGCTACTGCGCTGCCTTCCACGGTCTTCGGCGAAGCAGAGGGAGGGATAGAAGAGTGGCTGAACGAGCACGAAACACCTGACAGCAGAAAAGGAGCAATGGTTCAACTATGGGTGAATTACGATAAAGACGAAGATGCCGCAAAAAAACTGGAATACGAAATATCGAAACGGGTACGGCAGGGAATACTGGTGGTACCCACGACGTCCGTCTTCAATGCCTTCTCTTCTGATCTTGGTTCAGAGGGACAAATTGACACCCTGGACAGGATAGGGCATTGCGGCGATGGATACGAAACAATAGAGCAAAGGTTTGGAAGGAAGGTGATAGTAGTGCCGATAATGATGGGAGAATTTCTCGTAGAACGTTTTTTGGGCTATAAAAAGGGAGTAATGGGCGGGAACTTGTGGTTTTTATGTACGAATTTAGAAGCGGCATTAGAAGCGGGTGAAAAGGCACTCAGCGCAATAAACAGAATAGAAGGCACTATCGCCCCTTTTGATATTTGCGCAGCCGGCTCTAAACCGGAAACAAAATATCCCGAGATTGGTCCCACCACCAACCATCCTTATTGCCCTTCGCTAAAGGATAAAATAAGCGGGTCGAGAGTCCCGGAAGATGTGAATTTCATTCCGGAAATCGTTATAAATGGTGTTTCGCTTGACGTGGTAAAAGAGGCGATGAAAGCAGCAATAGATAGTGTTAGGGATGTCGAGGGATTGGTGAAGATATCAGCGGGGAATTATGGTGGGAGATTGGGCAAGTATAAGGTTTACTTGAGGGAGATAGTGGACTGATGCCCACTGCTTTTATGGATTAACGTATTATCATCAGAGGATAAAAGGAATGAAAGTTGAGATATACATGGGATTTTCATTCTCCAAACTTTATAAAAAGGTATCTTAAATCTTTCAAAGGCGAAGGGCAAAAGAGATGCGAAGAAAAAGGAAGACCAATCCGCAGATTAATAAGCTAATAGAAGATTTGAAGAGAATTGCAAGGGAGAACAGTGCTCCTATATGGAGGGACATAGCGAAGCGATTGGAGAAACCGCGAAGGAATTACGCAGCGGTAAACCTGAGCAAGATAAACAGATATTCATCTTCGAATGATACCATTTTAGTTCCGGGGAAGGTACTGAGCAGTGGGACGATGGAGAAGCCGGTCACCGTTGCTGCATTGGGTTTCAGTAAAAAGGCGTTTGAGAAAATATGCAAGTGCGGAGAGGGCGGGAAGGAGGGGAAAGGGGAAGAAAGGGGGAAGTGCATAACCATCGAGGAGCTGATAAAAAATAATCCAAAAGGCTCAGGTGTGAAGATCATCGTTTAATCAAACCTTTAAAAAATGTTTAATCCAAATAGAAATAAGTTTTATCAAAAGGAAGAGGCGATGAGTGAAGAAATGGAAGTAATAGATGGCAAGGGTCTCATTTTGGGACGATTAGCGAGTGAAGTTGCGAAGCATTTGCTAAAAGAACAAGAGAAGAAAATAGCAATCGTCAATGCCGAGCACGTGATAATAAGCGGTTCTAAAGAGACAATATTTAGGGAGTACAAAACGAGAAAGAACCGAGGGTCAAAAGAGCAGGGACCTTTCTTTCCTACGATGCCTGATAGAATAGTAAAGCGCACGGTAAGGGGGATGCTTCCTTATAAGCGCGCAAGGGGTAGAGAAGCTCTTTCAAGATTGCGCGTTTATCTCGGCATACCCGAAGAATACGAAGAAGTGGCGAGAAAGAAAGTGGAAAATGCAAATGCGAAAAGATTATCACTTGCTAAATATGTAACCTTAGGGGAGGTGAGTGAAAAGTTAGGATGGGCACCAAAGCGAAGGTAAAGAAGATAGTGACTCAGGTAGGGAAGAGGAAGACGGCGGTTGCACGAGTGACCATACAAAAGAAGGAGGGAAAGGGTAAAGGTCTTGTGAGAATAAATAAGAAGCCACTGGATATAATAGAACAGGAAATAGTACGAGCAAAAATATCAGAGCCCTTAATTATCGCTTCTCAGCTTCCTGATGTTGCCGCAGACGTTGAGGGCATCGAGGTGGATGTAAATGTGAAAGGAGGCGGATTTATGGGGCAGGCAGAAGCAGCTCGAACCGCTATTGCTCGTGGCTTAGTCGATTGGACGGGGAATGAAAAACTAAAAGAAACATATCTTGGCTATGATCGAAGCCTGTTAGTCAGCGATACGAGGCAGAAGGAGCCGAAGAAGTTTGGTGCAAAAGGTGCAAGAGCGCATAGGCAAAAGTCTTATCGGTAAAGTAAAAATGATTCCAGTCAGGTGTTTTACATGCGGAAGAGTAATATCAGATGTGTGGGAGGAGTATAAGGAGCGGATAAAGCACGAGGACCCGGGAAAGGCACTGGACGATTTGGGAGTAAAAAGGTATTGTTGCCGGAGAATGCTGCTGACACATGCCGAACTGATAGACGAGATAGCACCGTTTGAATAAACGACAAGGGGGTTGTAGGGTAGCTTGGACTATCCTTCGGCGTTCGGGACGCCGAGACCTGAGTTCAAATCTCAGCAACCCCATTTCTTCAGGTATATATGTATATGTGTTAGAGGTCGATTTTCTTGGAAGAAAAGAGAGATAAATACACGAAATACGAAAAAGCACGCATCATAGGTGCAAGAGCACTACAAATAGCCGCCGGTGCACCGGTGCTAATAAACACAGATGAAATAGACCCCATAGAGATAGCTATCGAGGAATTTGAGCGCGGTGTCATCCCGATAACCGTAAAGAGAGATGCGGGTTGAAAAACACGTGCATCCAAAATTATCCCGTAATATCCGGGAAATGAATGGATATTTCTCGCTTCGCCGCTTCTTCAGAATCCGATGCATGTATCATGTTTCGCTGAATGTCGATGCCGTAGTCTCCTCTTATAGTTCCCGGCTTTGCAAGTTTAGGATCCGTAGCCCCTGCCATTTCCCTCGCCACTCCGATTGCATTCTCACCTTCGATCACCATTGACACCGTTGGAGCTGAGGACATGTAGGAAACCAACCCCTCGAAGAAGTCTTTCCCCCGATGTTCCTCATATTGCTTTTCTGCCACCTCTCTGCTGATCTTCAAAAGCTTCATCGCTACTATCTTAAATCCCTTTCTTTCAAATCTTCCTATTATTTCTCCTATAAGTCCTTGCTCCACTCCTTCTGGTTTTATCATCAGAAAAGTTCGCTCTTTTTTCATGTTTTTTTCGTGGTCGCTTTTGTAATCCACTTTACCTTTCTTCTTTTTCTTCCCAGTTGTATCATGTTGCGTTCACACTTAGAACTACAGAAATAAAAAACGGTTCCATCACGTTTTACATACATCTTCCCTCGACCTGGCTCTATGGGCGAATCACAAAAAGAGCATTTCTTCTCCATCTAAAATCATCTCCTAAATAATTTCCTCACTTCTCTATCCGTTTCCAGCAATACAATAATATCGCCTACCCTTACAGGTCCCCTACAATTCCTCGTTATAATTCTTCCTTTATTCTGCCCTTCCAGTACTTTACATCTTATCTGCGTAGATTCGCCATGCATCCCTGTCCTGCCTACTATTTCTATTACCTCAGCAGGTGTTCCCTTCTCTTCGCTCATTACATCTTCCTCTTTACATTACGCTTTTAACTTCTTCAGTTCCGCTATAATCCCTGCAATCACTTCTTCTGCTTTTCCGGGGTCAACGATGGCAGCAGAGGCACAACCCTTATTTATACCGCAAGCAGCCCCTAAATCGCGCTGGCTTTTCACGTACAAGTAAGGAGCGCCTTTTTCTTCGCATAATGGTGGAAGATGCATTACAATCTCCTCTGGATTTACGTCCTCACCAATTAGCACTAACTTTGCCATTCCCCTTTCTACGATTTTTGTGGTTTCATTTGTCCCCTTCTTTATGCTGCCCGTAGTCCTTGCCAGATCCAAAGCCTCTAACGACTTTCTTTGCAAATCCTCCGGCACCTCAAACTTGACATATACCGGCATTGGCTTTTCCTTTCCTTTCCCTTTTTCTTCTTCCTCACTCATCTTTCATCCCCCTACAATGTTATCTGCGCTTTTACTCTGATATTAGATATTGCTTTAAGCTTATAGTCTTCAAGCAGGATAGGTTGTACACTCTCGATGGGCACACTTAAAGAAATCTCCTTTGTACGTCCATACCTCCCTTTGCTTACTATCACCGCGTTTATCAATCCCAAAATGTCCAACTCAGAGACAAAATCGGTAACACGGCGCTGCGTTAACGCTTCCATGCCCAGATGGTTGCATAATCTCCGGTACATATTATAGACCTCACCGCTGGAGAAGCGTCTCTTGTTTCTTTCTCTGTGTAACAGAAGCACACTGCTTAATACAATCTTTGATTGCAGTGGTAGCGTTTTTACCACTTCAATAATCTTATTCGCTTCTATCTTTTCACTCGCGAGTCGCGCATGTTCCTCGGTTACCCTATCAGATTTTGTACGCTCGGCAATTTCACCGGACACACGTAGCAGGTCAAGAGCACGCCTTGCATCTCCGTGCTCCTGAGCAGCTAATGCTGCACATAGTGGTATCACCGCATCGTCTATCACGGATTTTTTGAACGCTATTTCCGCCCTCTCACTCAGAATATCCTGCAGCTGATCGGCATCGTAAGGAGGAAATATTATTTCTTCTTCGCCTAACGAGGACTGAACCCTTTGATCCAATAGCTCCGTGAATGTCAGGTCATTTGAAATACCTATCATGCTTACTTTTGCATGATTTAACTCGCTGTTTATCCTTGAGAGGTTATATAAGGCTCCATCCCCTTTGCTCGCTAACCTGTCCACCTCGTCCAATATCACAATAACGCATCTATCTTCTGTGTCTATCCCCGCCTTGAACTCTGAATACACCATATCCGTCGGCCATCCTATCATCGGAACTTGCTTATTGAACACCCTTGCGAGATAAGCAAAAACTCGATACTGTGTATCAAATATCTCGCTGTTGATGTATATTAGTGAACACTTACTGCCTCTCTTCTCTCCCATCTCTTCCAATTCCTTGCTCACATATTTCACCGTTGCTGTCTTACCTGTTCCTGTTTTACCATAAATCAATATGTTGGAAGGTGTTTCTCCTTTTAACGCCGCCGATAACGTATTTGCTATACTTCTTATCTGCTTCTCACGATGTGGCAGATTCTCGGGAATATAAGTAGGGCGAAGCACTTCTCTATTTGCAAATATCTTTCCTTCGCCTATCAGGTCTTCGAACAGGTTTTCCATATTTTATCTCTACCTCTTATTATCTTTTTTAACAATTTCGATGTGAAAAATAAAATGTGCATGCATATAATAAAAGTATTGTTTGCGGATATGTTTCCAATGGAGCGCTTACCATCTCTGCACGAATATGGCATCAGCAGAATAGAGAAGACATGAAAGAGAAAATAAAAGAATATTTGGAGAGCAAGTTTGGACCTTTACGAATACTGAGCGTAAAGGAGTTAGGATTGGAGTCGAAGCAAAAACCTGAAGAAGAAATAAAAGGGTTTGGGTATGGGAAACCTTACTTCGTAGCATTTGAAACCGGAGAAGGGGAAATAAAAGAGCTGGTTATCTCCTCGATGCGTGGGAATGGATTTGGGCATGACCATTTCTCAGACCGTGCGCAAATAATGTTATGGCAACATCATGCATTCAATAAGCTACCAAAACACGTAAAGTCTCACGATGTCGGTTACTTTACGAAAGACGGAAGAATGAGATCAGCAGGTGATGCGGAAGAATATTTCATTATGTGCGATAAAGTGGAAGGGGGAGAATATGCAGAGGATTTGAACAGGTTAAGGGAAGATGGGGAATTAAGTAAAGAAGATGAGGAAAGAGCATCCGCGCTTGCTTCTTATTTAGCTGATATACACGCGGTCAAGAGAGATGATGCAAGACTTTATGTACGAAGGATAAGGGAGTTAGTGGGGCATAGCGAATGCATATTCGGGCTCACAGACAGTTATCCAGCCGGAAGTGAGTTCATAACGAGTGAAGAGCTGAAGAATATAGAGAGGCTTAGCATAGACTGGAGATGGAAGCTGAAGGAGAGAACAAAAAGGTTGTGTATGGTTCATGGTGATTTTCATCCATGGAATGTGATTTTCCGGGAAGGGACAGATTTTACGGTGCTTGATCGTAGCCGGGGAGAATGGGGAGAAGCCGCGGACGACGTTTCTGCAATGACGATAAACTATTTGTTTTTCGGACTTCTCAAAACAGAAGGTAAAGAGGTTGAAAAGGATTTCAGGCGGTTGTATGACCTGTTTTTCGAGGTGTATCTTGAAAAAACAGGGGATTCTGAATTATTAGAGGTGATACAGCCTTTTTATGCATTCCGAGGACTCGTAGTTGCTTCTCCCGTTTGGTATCC
>QMVO01000076.1 GCA_003661125.1 Methanosarcinales archaeon | reverse complement strand
CTCTCTATAACACCAACATCAAGGGGGTCGTCGTATGTGGCAATATATGCTATTTTGTACAGGGGCTTATCGTCAAGCAAGCACCCTGCCGTAAGAAAGGCCACGGCCAACACAGTGACGAGGAGCAGAACAAATACCTTTCCCCTCCATTCAGTTAAAACCCTTCCAGTTGTTCTTTTATATTTGGTATTCATAGATGCTCCTCCCAGCCAACCTCATTCACACTTTGCTCCAATTCTATTACCTCCCCCAGTCGGGGGTGGGAATAGGAACAATGCAACTTTTTTTGGAGACCAATTGTAACCAACCTTTATCTTAAATCTCCAAAAACGTTTATACTTATAACCACCCTTATTATAATATTTCCAACCAATCATCATTGCAAATACATCTTTCCAATCTAAATCTTTAAAAAATGGTGGATACAATGCTTCCAGTTCCCAAGCAAGAAGATAGGTTGTAAGAAGATCACAACCAGCTCTGTGCATTACCACACCAACATAAGCATGGGCAGCCCAATGACATTTGTGGGCCATTAAAGATTTGTCATTTCCTGCTTGATACGCTGCCTTAAGCATGACAATTTGACAAAATACGGATGTGCCAGTGGGATCCAATGCGTTAATCGGATCATCATTCACATAAACATACAAATTAACCCCGCCTTCCGCTCCTATCGGATCTCTCTGTAGGAATCTGCCAATCACACTGTTGTAATACCTTGCCCTGTAGTAATAAAGACCACTCTCTGAATCGTATTCCCTTCCAGTGTATCTATAGGGATTCTTTATGTTAGATCCTGTCGTACTCACTATTGTTCCCCATGCATCATAGGTGTACCTAACCACAATGTTACCTTCCTCATCCGTTATGGCAACAACACTGCCTAAGTAGTCCTTGAGGAAGAAATAACTCTCACCCCCCCTTCTCATGCTTATAACATTGTCTATTCCGGGTCCATGAGTGTACTGTGCCTGTAGAACTCCATTTGAATCAAACTCCAGTATTATGTCTTCACCGTCATAGAAATAATAATCTGTGCCACTGCTAGTGGATTTGACAATTCTCTTCCCTCCAACCGAAGTAGGCCACACTCCATATCCACACCCACATGAGACCCCAGGACAGGAACAATATTTATACTCTGACACAGTACTGTCTGGGAAGGTTATGCCTGTTAGCCTGTTCTCATAATCATAGCTGTATCTCGTTTTTTGGCCATTGACATCCTTTTCAATCACATTACCGTTACTATCGTAAGTGAAACTTGTTCCGTCACTTATACTTAAAAGTTGATTATCTTCGTTGTACGAATATTGTATCGGTGTTCCGCTGTTTACCACCATAGTGAGCCTGTTTCCTGCACCATCATAGGAGTACGATACGGTATCTCCCCACGGATAACTTACACTCGTGAGGCGATCATCATTGTCATAGGTATAAGTTGTAGTGCCTGATGAGTCCACCCGTTCAGTCATTCTTCCTATCGTATCGTAAGAATAAGAAAGACTCAAGATTGTGGTGGTACCCTTTTTATACACCTGGTTGGTTAACCACCCCTTTTCATTATAAGTATTGGTGAGAACCACCCCATTGGCGTAATTAATGCTGGTAATCCTCCCCATGCTATCATACGAAAACGTAGTCGTCTCCGAGTAGGGGTTTATTATGCTTATTACGCGATTCATGCTGTCGTATTGATATCTTGTAACCCCATCCATTGGATCCGTAACTTTAATTTTATTCCCAACAGCATCATATTCATACTGTATAGTAAGATCAAAATCACCAATTACTGCCCTCAATTTCACAAGTTGGCCTTTGTCATCGTAAGTATAATAGAGATTGTCATTAGCTCCAATTCCATTGTTATGACTCTCTGTGACCCTTCCCATAGCGTCATACGCATAAGTAATTGAACTCCCGTCGGGATAATTAACTGCCGTCCTGCGGTTTAAATAATCGTAACTATATGTAGTAATATCACCATTTGGAGCCGTTCTGCGAACAATGTTACCAACTGGGTCATAATCATATTGTGTTGTCTTTCCCAGCTCCGTTGTCTCAGTTTTTAATCTGCCAACTGCATCATAGGTATATGAAATGCTATTCCCATTTGGATCCGTTATTTTTGTAAGGTGATCCATAGCATCATAGTAATATTTGGTAGTGTATCCCATTGGAGAAGTTACCTGAATCCGCCTGCCAAGCTCGTCGTAGGTATATGTAGTGGTTCTTGAAAGTGGATCGGTTTCCGTGAGGAGGTTCCCCCTCCCATCATACGTATATGTAGTTGTTCCAGTCTCATCAGTAACCTCCTCTATCCTGTTCCTCACATCATAAGTGTACGTCGTGGATGTGCCATCTTTATGCGTCTCTGTTTTTAACCTTCCAAAGGTGTCATACGTATATGTTTCTGAATTCCCCTCTGGGTCTGTCTCCTTCGTAAGCCGTCCTGCAGCATCGTACTCATATGTGGTAGCATACCCCCTCGCATTTTCCACTCTCACCAACTGGCCCTCTGCATCATAGGAATATGTAGTGATATGTCCTAGTTGATCCCGGATCTGTGTTAACCAGTTCATCTCATTATAAGTATACTGAACAACCGCCCCCAATTTATCAGTAACACTAATTATATTGTCGTTATCATCATAGGCCCATGTGATTGATTTGGAATACGCATCTATAAGACTGATACGGCGGTTCAGGTCATCATAACTATAGGTTGTCTCTACATTTCTCTCATTGACAAAACGTACAAGATTTCCGACATTATCATAGTAATATCTCTTTTCATAGTCCAAGGGGTTCTGTATTTTTTCAATTCTACACAATAGTTTATTATATGCGTATGTCGTTGTATATCCTAATTTGTCGGTCACACTTACTAGCCTGTCTTCATAATCATACGAATAGCTCATAGTCTTTCCCAACGGATCGGAAACAGATACGAGATTCCCATTATTGTCATATGAATAACTTGTAGTATATCCATCCTCATCCTTCATTGATAGCTTCCAGCCTATCGTGTTATATGTATATTGGACATATTTCTCATCATCATAAGTGATTTTTATTAAATTCCCATGGGAATCATACTCATATCTTTTATGGGGAGGCCCAGATTCCTCTGTTAACAAGCCCTGAGAATTGTATGTCATAGTCTGAACATAGTTTGTTGGGTCAGTTATTGATATGAGATTCCCATTCTCATCGTAAGTATAGGTCCATTCCTTACCAAGCCTATTTGTATATTTTGTCATATAACTTATATATTTCTCCTCCGTCTGTCCCACTGTATCAATAACCGTATATTCCCACTGCTGAGTGTGTGCAAGTGGATCTGTTTCCGATAGTTTATTCCCATAAGCATCATACGTGTATGTTGTAGTGTACGATCTTGGGTCAGTGTAACTTGTTATTCTATTCCCACTCCATATGTAATCTCCACGTTTAAATCGCATACCCGCACATGGTCCAGAAATGTGGGTTGGATTCCCATTGCTATTGTAATTAATAGTGGTAACAACTCCCTTAGCGTTTGTAATTTGCGTTTCTCCACTACTGTACGTGAATGAATAAACTGTGAAGGCGTCCTGATTGCCACCCTGTGATGGATCATAAACTGCTCTAGATACCGTATGCACCTTATCCTGATCAGGAGTAGCCCCCGTGAGGTATGTAAAAGTAGTATTACCGTTTTCCTTTTCTTTTATCCATATCAGGCGGTGATTGTCATCATATCCATATTCTATAGCACCCCCCCTTGGATCCGTTGCTCTAACCAATTCATTGTTATCGTTGTAATCATAATATACATTTCTACCAGTCGGGTCTGAAACGCATACTATCAGGTTATGCACATTACAGGTAAAAGTAAGCGTCAGTCCTGAGGAATCCGTCACCTTATATAGGTTTCCCCCGTTATACGTGAAGGTCAGCTTATTCCCATTTTTGTCTGTTATTTCAAGTAATTTGCCTGCTGCCGAAAATTCTTTAACAACACCATCTAGGCTGAAAAGTTTATATGTACCATCCTCATATTTTGCTAATTTGTCATAAATCCCTTCAGGTGGGATGTATCCTGTTCCTGTTTTCGTATAGTGTATCTTCGTACCATCTCCATCAATATAGTCAACATTTCCATACTCATCAACCAGAAGATATTCATTATAGTTAAATGTCCATCCATAACCAAATGGACCCAATTTATCAGCACGTTGACTATTATAGGCCCTTAACACGCCCATTACAAATTGAAGAGCACTAATTGACATATCCTCATAAACGACGAGAAGGTTCCCATTGGCAGAATTAACCATGGCACCGCTGGTTTCCATAATAGGGGACCCTTCACCAATATAATGATAATAATCTTCAAAACCAGTGTTCGCAGTATATGTAAACACCGTAACATCCTCAGTGAGAAGATTATTACTTTCATTTGACTCCTCAATATCATTTTCGGGGTCTACCAACACCTTTATCTGATAATCACCTGGTTCCTTCTTATTCCATGGCAGGGAAAAAACCCTAGACATTCCAGCTTTTAGGCTGCGAATAACGGAATGGTTAAATAACAGCTTATTGCCTAGCCAGACCTTAGCTCTAACTGGTATGGTGATGTCCTTCTCACCTTCATTAGCTATCTTAATATTAATAAAACTATTTGAACCGGCGTATTCCACGTCATATTTAGTAGAGAGATTGCACACTAAATCAGGTTTTTTGGACTTCTCCGCATCAGCACTCAATACCAAACCACCATCGTGTTCGTATATTATCACTGACGATATTCCAGAAAATAGGAACATACCCAACATCAGTAACACATATCTCCTTCTCATGTCTTACTCACCCCTTTATCTGTCAAAGCTACCAGCTATATGTGCTTAACCCCACCCTCCTTCTTCGCATATTATTACCCCTCTACCCACCCACTCGACACCAACAAACCATGCATTTCTGACCTATATATAATTTCTGTGTTAATGCTTTCCAACTACTTATGCCTCACCTTCAACGAGCGTCGTAGTGCCGTGTCATTGGGGTGTTTGTGCTCTTTTCTTGCTCTGTGAAGATGCCAACTTAAGGGAATAATTTTAAAGGCGTAACAGCTACCATAACATCCTAAAATCCGAGGGCGGTTAAGTTGAACACCCCCCGGGGGGATGGGGGACGCCGGGGGGACTATTATTGCTTGAGAATTACTCTTCCACCTCAGATTTCACCACGTCCCTTCTCCTGAAGAGGAGAAGGAGAAGAAGGGCGAATACGTAGGGGACCGCCGAAAGGAGGAGATAAAATCCTCCCCCCTCTTCCCCTGTCTCACTCTTTCCCACTTGGGGTTCTATCATATGAGGCTTCTCTCTTACGCGGAGGGTAAGGGTGGTAGCCGCCTCATTCCCAGAGACGTCCACACAAACAAGGGTGACCCTCCATACCCCTGGGGCTGAGAAGTTAAAAGTAACCGCCCGCCCGTAGAGGATCGTGGCGTTGGTGTCCCCCTGAAAGGTCCAGGTGAAGTTTAAAATACCCAGGTTGTCAAAGCTGCTCTCAGAGGAGAAGTTTACCGACTGGCCCTCGTAGATGACTCCACTCTGCCAGATGATGACCGGTACCGGGGGTGTTGTATCCGTGCATAGCACTTTAATGCTCACACTACTTTTCAGACAGGATGTGTCCACCGCAGTGAGATTTATCACCCACTGACCCGGGGCTGTGAACTCCACCCTGAGCAGCTCTCCCTCCGCCTCTAACTCCCCTCCAGGCCCACTGACCTTCCAAAAATAGGACTCTATTCCCCCATCATCTCTCCCCTTAGCCCTGTAAAGGGCACAGGAGAGGTACTCCACCTCCTCCGGTCCCTCTATCACGGCCTCGGGGGGGGTCACGTCCCTTACTGTGACCTCCGCCCACCCTGTACCGGTATTGCCCCAGCTGTCGCTCACCCAAACCTGAAGGGTATACTCTCCCGGCCTCTCTATCATAAAGTGTAGCCGGATCACCTCCCCAACCTCCACCTGTACGGGCATTCCTTCAAGGGTGGCCCTAACCTCTGTCACCTCGGAATCCTCAACCACGGTGAGGTTCAGTATCTCCTCGGTGTCCTCCACGATCTCTATCCTCTCTGGAAGGGAGAAGGAGGGTGGTGTTACATCCACAACCAGGAAGACCCCCTCCTCTCTGGCAATGTTTCCCTCCGGGTCCCGAGCGCTGACCTCAAAGCTAAATACCCCCGGGTGCGTGAAAAGCTTAGAAAAGGTGTAGAGGGGGCCTCCTGTCAGGTTGTATTCCTCTCCGCCAATACTCACCCATACCCTCTCCACCCCCGTCTCATCCTCAACATGGGCTGTGAGTACCCAAACTTCCCCCTGGATGATGTTTCTGTAGCTCAGATGAATCCTCGGGGGGGTCGTATCGGTCACGTTCACCCACCCGATCCTCTCCGCCACGTTTCCCGCCACATCAACGGCCACCACCCTGTAGGGGTGAAGTCCCACCTCAGTGGTGGACCACCTCACCGTACAGACCCCGTCATGCGGTGCAATTGGCAGATGCTCCCCATCCACCTCCAGGAAGACCTCCTCAATCCCCCACTCATCCTCTACATAGGAGCCTATCTCGCACACCTCCCCCTGCCCCACAACTGCCGTGAGCGGCGGGCCTATCTCCGGAGGGGTGTTGTCTACAAGTATCATGGAGGATGTGGATGCAAGAAGCCACTCCGAGTAGTATGCTGTGAGCGTGATGTTGTGCCAACCGTCGCTCAGTGCGGTGGTGTTAAGGCGAAACCTGAATACATCGCCTTTGAGCTCCGCCAGGGCCTTTCCGTCCACGCGTAGCAGAAGCTTTTTAAGCTCCAGAGACCCCGCCACACTTATCCATTCCAGATAAGCTCCCTCGTCGCCTCCGCCTATATAGACAAACAGTACCGCCTCAGCACTGGCCGGGATCACAAAACGCTCGCGGGAGGCGCCAGAGCCATATACCCCTTTGAGGGGTCTGAACGTGCCCTCCTCGTAGCCCAGAAGGAGTGTAGTGTTTTCCCCAGTGCGGTATGAGCAGTCCACCACAGCGGAGTCGTAGAGGGAGAGGTCAAGGGGAAGGCGAAAGACGGAGTGGACCCCGGGTGGGGTTCTTTTAAGCTCACTGTTCTTCCTTCCACCCCATAAAGAGAGATCGTCCACCACAACGCTCTGATCGTAGGTGGCATGGTAGGCCAACGCGATGTAGATCTCATCCCACCCTCCCCTTTCAAATTCCACCGAAAGCTCGCCGGTGTAGCCCTCCCGGAGAACCTCCGCCTCCACCCATGTTGTGTTATCCGGGGAGAGAAGAACAGCGAAGTACTCCCCACCGTCACCGAATGTGTAGTTAAGGTAGAACCGGAGCCGGAAATGCTCGAAGGAGGAGATGTTGATAGGTCTTGAAAGCCTCACCTCCTCCAGCATCTCTCTCACCCCCCCAGAGCACCTTAGCACCCCACCGCTCACTTCCCAGGGAG
>QMVO01000075.1 GCA_003661125.1 Methanosarcinales archaeon | reverse complement strand
TTCGGGGCCTTATGCGGTAGGCCCCGTCTATGGGACAGAAGTAGAACGATTGTATTGGATGACTGGATAAGCACACAGGACTCGTTAATGGGATGGAATTGGACGGGTGAGGTTTATAAAGTGTTCCACCGCTTGACCCTCCCAAAAAAACCCGTAATAAGCTACAGGTTTTCTATCATTGGCATTCCTCTTCTTGGAATTTCCTTGCTTTTCAAATATTCGAAAAGTCTTTCTATAAACTCCCGGTCTGCAACGGGTATGAATTCCTTACTTCCAATAATGTTTTCCTTAAAGTATAATTTCAGGTGTATTTTCTGGTTAATGTATTCAAAGTCATAACACTTTATTTTTCCATGCGGGATTCTCATCAGTTGATTTCTATAATTAAGCAAAAAGATGCATTCTTCACTGAACATTATCGCCTTCGGTGGCATTCGTCTTTTAATAACGAAATGATAGACTATGACTGAGATTACAATTGCTGTCATGAATAGATAAAGGCTAATAACCACAAGACTCCATTCACCACCCCCGTACATATATTGAAAGAAAAAATATATTAATACAATTCCCTGAGCGATTGCAAATGACATCGACTGAAAATATCTAAATCGTTTAGCTGATTTAAAATATTTATTTAGATACCACCTGCCATAGACTACTTCTGCCATGAATAAAAACCCCAACACAAATTATTCTCTTTCCTACAAGCTGGACGGAGTCTGCTACTTCTTCCAGTATTACTTCCGGGACCGCCTCTACTATTGTTAGATTCTGTCCTGTCTCTTCCCTATCCGGAATTGCATCTAGATTCCTAGGTGGCAACGGCTTTTTGATTGCCGTTGCCTTTTGTAAGGCAACTGATTTCAGTTAAATGGTTTTTCTCTGCCACATACGTTCTAATGTACCCCCCATACTCCCTGCAATGAGTTAGGTGACTTCTTATTGTTGTATTTGCTTGATTCCTTTTTTCTTTAGTGTTTCTATAAGAATCTCGCAAACATTGATACTTTTATAAGCTGGATATTTAACTTTCTTCCCGTTAGTTAGAAGGATTGATACCATTGTAATCTCGTCTTTATCATATATGTCATATTGGATTGTATATCCTTTTATTTCCTTAAATGGAATAAACTTAGGATTCCTCCTCCATTTTATAATGAATGGGTACGAAATACCCTCATCTGAAATGACTACCCATCTGCCGATGTTAGAGTATGTCATAAGGATGGCGATAGGAATTATTAGAAAGACGCCTACAAGATAGGAAGGAAGATCAGATGGATCTTTTGTTATAATGACTCCATTGATAGTTGCATGAAACAAACCGAATAAGAGTCCAATCCACAACAGAAGTACGACAAAAAGTGTTGTAAGATATAGGTAATGAGTCTTTGAAGGTTTTATAATAATAGTAGATAATTTTCCTATACTCAATAAAGGCCCTCCTTGTGAAGTCTTCACATAAGTATCTAAAGTTATTTGCCGTGGTCTACTCTAAGCCAACCGATTTAAATTGCTTGAACTACGAACCACCCTGGCCCCCTCCCATTCCGCTCTTTCGCCGACTTCTGCCTCCCTTTATTCACCACCCACTCTTCCCAATAAATTATAGGGCTTCTTTAACATGATCCATCTCATTCCACCCGTCCACGGTTTAAAATAACCTGATCCCATGTCCTAATCGCTAATTCTATTCTATTCCCAGCCGATATGGTTCTCAGTATCTCCTGCATGAGTAACGGGTTATCTGTATAACCTTCATAGATCTGGATTGCTCCTCGCATATGCTTTTCTCCTTCCCTTTTAAGTAGTGTTGGAGTTCTTGGAACGTCATGTTCACTGTTATTCTCATTCATCAGTGCAAATATTGCCACTTTATGATATTTTCCTTTTCTCTTTCGTAGAAGATAACGACTTGGATGAACATAAATCAACTTCCTTATATTAGAATACGGTATAAACAAAGATTTTGTTCCTCTAATAAGTCTAAAATCTGCACTGCCGTTTATCTTGAGCCCATCTTCATATACTTTAAATGGACTCTTTAATTTTGAAAAGTTATAAACATAAAACCTTAGAATGACATAAGGTAGGAGCAGGAGGTTTATTACGAATAAAAAAATCATCAGAAAGCCAATCACAATATCCAGTGGCTGGTGAGATATATCATATTGCCTGACTGGATTCCTGTTGATTAACAAGAATAGTAGAATAAATATAATTAGTGAAAATACAAATATTCCTATTAACATAGTAGATAAATAATCTCTTCTGATTTTTGCTAATGAAAATGCTTTTTCTGTGAAGATAGCATTCCTTCCCCCATCAGACCACATGCCATACATTCCTCCGTTCCTTCAAACCAAAGCCTATCTTTAGAAAATGACCATTTCACTGGTTTTCAGATACATAAGGATGCATTATACTTTCGAATCTCCTAAAAGCAGCTTTTTGAATCTCAGGATCAACATTCTTGTTCTCTTCCCACCATTCCAACAACTTTTCAACGCTTTTCTCATCTAACATAAGTTTCCACCTAGCAGTCCTAGAGGGACTTCCTCCTTTGTAACTAATTTCTATAAGCGGTAATCGAGTGTTTAGTTTCCTCATTCCCACTATTGAAGCGGGGGTTAAAATAAGATTCTCTTTAGTAGCAATGATCATAATTGCACCTTGTGAAAAAATAATGTGGAAAACTCTATATTTTTGAAGCCGGACTTTTAAATAACTAATGAGAATAAAAAAGAGTATAGCAGGAAATGGAACCATCCCTATAATTAAGATGTATTCTCCCAGAACATAGCCCAGCAGAATTAGAATGAACAACACCGGATAAAATAAACAAGCTATAAGCCTAATGAGTCTTTTATACTGGTCAAAATAGAAGTCATGTCTTACATAATAAGAGTGAATTTCGTTTTTAATTGTTGACTCACTATAACCCCCCACAACACACTTGTATATTTTTTTAATAATATTCTTATCAAGATTACTTACAGGATACAATAAAATAAATCTCTTCCTAATTGTTTTTAGGTTGTAGATTCCAACATAAATACCTTTTTTTGGCAGGATCATTTCATATATAGGTATAAAAGGATACTTTAACAAAGAGATTTTTGATGTCATATAATTTATTTTAGATTTTTTTAAGCACATTAATAAGCCAAAAACATTTAATGTCCATTTCCTTGGAATACTTAATACAATAGAATCCTCCATGTGTTTTAAATTGGCATGAAGATTATTACGTGTATTAGTTAAAAATGCCAAATAAATGAGGAGAAACATTAAGAAAGAAGAGTAAAGGTATACGAACGTAAGCAATGGTATATGGACCGCTTTGTTTATTAACAGTTCAACTGATATCGGGAGTGGCAAGACAATAAATAGTATAAAAAATTTGATTGCTGTAGTTTTCACCATATCCCGTAGAGTTTTTTTAACGTGATTGTAAACCTTCGCATGAGATTGAGGAATGTTTAGTGTGGAATAATTCTTTAGCTTATCATCATTTCTTGATTTTATGAAACTTTTCCCAATCATCCGGTATACCCCACATTTTCAAATCTCAAGAGGTCATTAACGGTCATGAGTCCATGGACTCCTTCAAACCAACTAAGGACATTCCAGAAGAGGCTATTGATAGCCCAAGAGACACAATATTAAACCAGATTTCACAACCGAAAACACAGGCAGGACAAGTTTATCAGATGGGGGAAGGGGAGGGGGTTCTCAAAGGGTTCCATTCCCCCAACCCTCCTACTCCCGCAATGAATTACAGGGTTTCTATTGCGGAACCCTTTAATTATCATAGTTTGAGTTTCTTCCCGCAATGTGGACATTCAATAACCAAGGTATCAATATCATCCACCCTTAACAGACTGCCACAATAGGGACAACGAACAGATTCATAAGAAATTGGGGCTGTAGGTGTTTCTCCCTTAATGGACGAGAACACACTGAGAAACAGAAATAATAGAATTACCAGAACAAGGAAAGATTTTGAAATATATTGGTTCAAGTTTATATATTCAAGTAATATTTTGTATGAGATCATTATAAGAGAACCGAATGTTAAAATGCTAATGTATTGAAGTTTAATATAAAAACCATTTGAAACTTCATCTTCTCCTTTTTGTGAGTTTTTAGTTTTTAAACATGTGTTTAAGAATATCGTCGCCTGTAATATCCCCAAAAGACTAATAAAGAGTATTAACCATGTTTTTCCCCCAACTTTAACCACCATTATGATAGCAACTCCAATAATTAACCCAAATATGTAAGAGAATACCTTTCCCAGTTTCTTCATGTCAATCTTTCCAGTTTTTAATATTTCCACCTCCGTATTTATGATAAAAGACAGCACCATTCTCTACCATTGTTAGAATCAGTACTCTCTGCTCTCTATTCAGAATTGCACAAAGGATTTCTAGCTGGCAACGGCTTAATCGGCGTCGCTGGGATTAAGTCTATCATTTTCAATTAAATGGATTGCATCCACCACGCTTTTATACTAACCTCTCGTACTCACTGAAATGAATTACGACGCTTCCTGGGAGAGATAAATAATAACGTCCCTCAATGTTTCTTTAAGATCCCTCTTTATCCATCTGGCATTAGTGTTGCGTTCTAGATATTCTGCTAACGTTTTCATGTTTGTCGCCCCATAAATCCATAGAGTAAAAGGCGGCAATAATGGTTTCTGGGAGTTGCATACCAGAATATATTCATATTTGCCATCTGAATTAATATTATAAAAGATATTTTTTATTCTGCTATAAGGCACAAATGAGGCCCCTTTCAATTTATCGTAGAGGTTTGACCTCACACTGGTTATGCCGTTTTCGTAAATCATAGATTTTTCAAAGCTAACGAGAAACACAAGAAGTATAATAAATACAACATCCAACCCTACTACTCCTACGAGATTTAATAGATTCTTTATTTTATACGAATATGTAATTCCATAATAACTATTAGCTATCAGGAGGGTTACCAGTACAATAAGTATGATATACTGAACAAAAATATTCTCTTGGGGTAAATTAGATTTCAATGCAATGAGTGATTCTCCTCTATTCATTCTACATTTCATTATATCGCCCTACATTTGCAAATATAATTGATAGTAATTCTTCGTAATCTCATTATACTTGTTATAACGTCAAGCCATAACAATATATGTTCCAATACACCCCACATAACCACTTTTCTCTCGGTGAGCCACTCCCTACCTCTCCTTACTCCCCACAATAAATTACTGGACCTCTTAAAAGGCAGGTTCATCATCATAAGGTTCTCCCTTCTCTACCAGATTCTTCAGTACCCTCTTGTACAGAAGTAATAGGAATTCCAAATCTTCATATTCTTCCTCCGTTAATTCAAACTCTGCATCTTTAAACTGTATGACCCATTTATCCCCCTTTCTTCTTGAGACCTTTTCAAGTTTCTTAAGCGGGTCAAACTTTCTTAAAAAGCCTTCCTTTGCCGGATGGTATCCAGGCAAGATTCTTGCTACAATATTTATGCTGAGAAACTCATGTCTCTTCCTAGGAATCCAAACTTCTATTGGATAATGTGAAAAACCCTTTTTAAATACCAGAACATTGTATTCAGTCCCATCTCTCTCCATTCGAGTACCACATATAAACTTCCATAACTTACCCTTTTTATAAGATTCTCGGAACTTCTTGATAGCGTATTTTCCGTCGTTTTTAAGATAATAGTATGGTGTCCAGACAAGTATATAATACATAAGAAACACAAGAAAGTTAAGAAACAATGTGCATAGCAGCCCCGTCAAGCCCAATGATCCATAAACAATAAAAACGTAAATCATTAAACCGTCCCAGAAAAGAATAAAAGCAGTGGCTAAAATCATACTCCCAACAAAATACATCCGAAGACTTTGTGGAGCCGGTATTATTTTAATATATTTGTGTTCAATACCCGGCACTCTAATCTGCAATATCTTCACCACCATCAAAAGAATTGGTAGATTGAAAGCCCAATAGATGATAATGTCAGCCCAATCGATATATAGCACAGCAAAAGAAGATTAGGAATAAGTTTTACTATTTTTAATAATTTATAAGATTGAATAAGATTATATATGCTCATTCCCAAACCAAAACTCGTGACAGCGTATTTCGCATATTTTTGCAATTTTGGGTCTTTCATTATTTTCTTCAATATTAATGGAATAAAACTTATCATCACTGAAAGCACTCCAAAGATTAAGGTAAAGAATACCAACTTAGAATCACTTAACTTTTCTTTATTGTTCTCAAGAAGTATTATTTTATTTTCAGTCTTAATGATTAGGGCATCTATCTGATGAATGAATTTCGGGTTATATCTCTCGTCTTTATGTTCCATTAAATATTTAAAATAATTATGGCGCTGCTGAAATAGCTCTTTTCTCCTCTCTTGCAACCTTTTTATCTCCTCTGGTGTTTTCGCTCTCGCAGCTTTAAATATTGTCATGGTAAGATACATTCCAAGGAGTGAAAATAGAATCAGTATTAAAGCCAGAATTGTATCTAGATTAAGCATTTCCATAATTTCATTCATTCCAATACAGAATGCTTCTTCTACATCCATCACATTTCTTAGTACATCAAAACTTTCACTCGTCTGGATGTTATTCGTTAAAGCTGTCATAAATAAATTCATTATAAATGGTTTTACCACCTCTGTAAGTATTGTACCTACACCTCCGGTAATGACCGATATTATCAAAAGGACCGCCATTATTGCCGTCGGTATGATCATTAGGAAGTTTATATAATTGGTATCAATAGGATCTGGAAGATTAGAAGTCTCGGCTTCTATTGTTAAACGAGTACTCTTTGTCATATCGGCTAATTGAGCAATTAACTCTATCAACGGCATCATTGCATCAATCAATTTCTTAAAGAATTTTTCAATACCTTTCTTTACCTGCTCAAGGATAGGATTTAATGCTTTTTTTGATGATATCCTTTATCACATCAATAAGCATACTCACAACTTTTGCAATTATTCTAGCGACTGCTTTGAATATCTCTAACAAGGCTGATAATCCTTTCTTCAACGTTTGTAATGCGCTGTCTATATGGGTCTTCCCTGTAACCCAGTTTCTATTTGTGAATGCGAGATTTACCCTTACGCCACTCTTTATCGTTACTTTTCCTCTGCCATTGTCTAAAATTGGAATCAGGTGGGGCGGGAAAAGGAAGAAGGGAGATGAGGATCCTGTAGTTATAACACAAACAGGCTCCGTCTATACAAAGGCTAAATTCGGGGCCTTGTGAAACAGGCCCCGTTAATGCACCGTCCGTATGCGGGGCCTTGGGCCGTCCGTGGGACGGGGAGGACTCGTTAATGCACCGTCCGTTTACGGGGCCTTGCCCCGTTTATGCAACACGGCAGGCCCCGTCTATGGGACAGGGGCGAGGCCCCGTCTATGGGACAAAGAGGACCCGTTAATGGGACAGAATTGGGTGGGTTGGTGTTGGATGTCTGGATTAACGCTGAGGCCCCGTTTATGGGATGGAAGTAAGGG
>QMVO01000074.1 GCA_003661125.1 Methanosarcinales archaeon | reverse complement strand
GGAATATATTGTCAATGCAACTTCATATACCTGTTGGTATCAAGAATATGCTATTGTCTTCCAATCTTTAATCACGAGTCGCTGTCAAGTAGCTCATGTCATATAATTTTTGGATGGTCTCCCAATTTCAAAAGTTTTTATATACTTATTTCTTATTATTGAGTTATATCTCAAAAGTGATATAGATGAAGATGAAGATAAATGGAGATATAATGCTTTCATTAAGGAAACTTGCTTTGTTAGGTGCAGTAGAGCAGCCTGTTAAGTTATCTTCTGTTCATTTCGCCGAAATTATTAGCTCAAGCGTACAAACCGCTGCGAGACGACTCCAGGAGCTTGAAAGAGGCGGTCTCGTGCATAGAAGAATCATGGCAGATGGGCAGTGGGTAATACTGACAAAAAGGGGGGTAGAGCAATTAAAGCGAGAATGCTATGAATACCAGGAGCTATTTTTTTCCACGCCGAAAATCGAGGTTGTGATCGGTGGACGCCTGATTACAGGTATGGGGGAGGGGGAATATTATACGACACTGGAGGGATATAGAAAGCAATTCGAGGCTAAATTAGGCTTTACTCCTTTCCCCGGCACTCTAAATCTCAGTCTTGACATGCTTTGTATAGTAACAAGGAAGAAGCTGGATGGGCGAAGAGGGATAGAAATAGAAGGTTTTGAATTGGAAAACCGAACTTTTGGCGGTGCCAAGTGTTTCCCTTGCAAGATATTGGATGAACGAGCTGAAGGGATTAAAAGCGCTGTTATTATTCCACACCGCACACATTATCCTGATGATATCCTGGAGATAATTTCACCTGTTTTCCTGCGAGGCGAACTCGCTCTCAGGGATGGAGATGAGATAAGAATAAGGGTGATGATATGAATATCGGCAGCGTGGACATCCCGGAGTCGGTAAAAGAAGGGATAGAGCATGTAAAAGAGGGAAAGCTCGTATTAATCTTTGATGCCGAGGATAGGGAAGGCGAGACTGATTTCGTAATACACGCTTCTTCTGTAACGCCAAGACAGGTCGCTTATTTTAGAAATGTGGCAGGAGGACTTATATGTGTTGCTATTCATCCCACCGCGGCAGAAAAACTCGGTCTTCCACTCATGAGTGACATTTTGAGAAACGTTAACTCTAATTACACTTCTCTAAGAAGAATCGTAGAGGAAAAGGGCGATCTTTCGTATGATAAACGCTCCTCTTTTTCTCTTTGGGTGAATCATCGTGACACGTTCACGGGTATAACTGATAGGGATAGGGCATTAACGATAAGAAAGATAGCTGAAGCAGTGGATAAAGTATTAAACGGCGACTCCTACGACTTTTACCACGAATTCCGAACCCCAGGGCATGTTTCAATATTAAGAGCTGCGGACGGATTACTGGATGAAAGAAGAGGACAGACCGAACTTTCCGTGGCATTGGCGTTGCTTGCAGGAATACCTCCGGCAATGGTAATATGCGAAATGCTTGACCGCGAATCGGGAAACGCTCTTTCAAAGGCTAATGCAATTTCTTTCGCATCCGAACGAGATTTGATTTTTATGGAAGGAAAGGAAATAATAGAGGCATATCAATCAATCATCTCACCAAGATGATACAAAATTACTTTCTATAAAAAAGTTAACACAAAACGTGTCAGCGATAATGCCTTTTGTTACCTTTTTGAGATAATCAAAATTAAACCGTTCTTTGGGGGAGAATCACGCCCTGCCAAGCCGGATTCATCTATTTATTGTTCGCTAAGAAAGCGCTATTATTCCTTGCTATCAGCGATGCCAGTTCAGTCCCGAGAACGAAAACCGCCTGCTTGTGTTCTTCCTTGCTTCGGTGCACCTGGAAAGGTGAGATGCCCAGCTCGTTGTATTTCGCGAAATCGTAGTCTACGCCATTCTCCTCACAGTACTTCTTCAACTGAGCCAATAACAAATGCAAATGTACCAGCTCTTCTTTTTTCATTTTTCACACATTTTATGTTTTGGACTTATGAATATATAAATATTGTTGTTCACAAAAATTATCTTCAAGCGCCGCTGTGGCTTAGAGGTAGAGCGGCTGACTCGTAATCAGCAGGTCGTGGGTTCAAATCCCACCAGCGGCTTTATCGCAGCTCAACGCAACATGAACATGCAACCAAAAACCGTATTGCAAAAGGAGAATAATTTCAGTGTGTGGTATAACGAGATATTGAAGCGTGCGGAGATATTAGATGTCAGGTACCCAGTGAAGGGAGTATATGTGTGGTATCCATACGGCTATAAACTGAGGAATCTTATTTACGCGATCTTAAGGTCCCTGATGGATAAAGAGCACGAAGAGACGCTGTTTCCTCTATTGATACCAAAAGAGGAGTTGATGAAAGAGCGCGAACACATAAAAGGGTTTGAGGAGGAAGTCTTCTGGGTGACAAAAGGCGGTAGCACAGAGTTGGATATTCCCCTTGCACTTCGTCCTACATCAGAGACCGCGATATACCCGGTGTTTAAGGTGTGGATAAGGTCGCATCGCGACTTGCCTCTCCGAATATATCAGATAGTAAACACGTTTAGATATGAAACGAGGCATACAAGACCTCTTATTCGACTGCGCGAGATAACCTCCTTTAAGGAGGCGCATACTGCACATGCAAACCGAGCAGATGCAGAGGAACAAGTAAAAAAGGCGGTTGCTTTATACAAAAATTTCTTCGATGAGCTTGCTATCCCTTATGTGATTACAAGAAGACCTGAATGGGATAAATTCCCGGGGGCTGAATATTCTATCGCATTTGATACGCTTATGCCCGATGGTAAGGCAATGCAAATTGCTACAATCCATTTGCTTGGCGAGAGCTTTGCAAGAACTTTTGATATAAAATATGAGGATAAGGATGGCTCGTTGAAGTACGTGAATCAGACGTGCTACGGCATTTCAGAAAGGTGCGTTGCTGCGGTAATAGCAGTTCATGGTGACGATCATGGTTTGATACTACCTCCCGGAGTTGCGCCTATACAGGTGGTTATCGTGCCTATTGTCTATTCGAGCGGTGGGAAAAATGGGGAAGTGGAAAAGGTTTGCTTCGCGATGTATGAGACATTGAAAAAAGCAGGCATAAGAGCATTCTTCGATAACTCGGGAGATAGACCGGGAGCGAAGTATTACCGATGGGAGATGAAGGGTGTACCCCTGAGGATAGAGATAGGTCCAAGGGATATGAGAAGCAACAGTTGTGAATTCGTAAGAAGGGATGATGGCTCAAGAACGCAGGTTCCTCTCGCCGATGTGGTGTCAGCAGTGAAGAGAACATTAAATGAAATCCAGAGCTGTATCGCCAAAAGAGCAAAAGAAACTTTCTTCGCTAATATCTATAAAAGCGAAGAAGAGCCGAGTACAAAAGCAGCTCATGGCATCGTTTCTATATTTTTGTGCAAAAGCGAAAGATGTGGACGGGAAGCTGAGGAGCGCTTTGGAATAAGTGTGTTGGGTGAGGCGATATATGAGGATGAGGATGAGAATGCAAGAAGTAGAAAAAACGAAGGGAAATGCATGATTTGTTCGCGAAAGGCAAAGAGGGTATATGTTGCGAGGGCATATTGAAAAAAATCGAAAAGTTTAAAACAGCAAAAAAATCTCTTCTCAAGAAGTGGCTTTATGAAAGTGAGCAAAGGCAGAAAAAGGGTTGGGTACATAAACGGAATAATGAAGAATGTCCGTAGCATCAACAAGAGTGAGTTTAAAGCTTTTTATGACGACCTCAACTCTGCTGATTGTATCATTCTTGTTGGCGAAGGGAGGTCACAGAGCGCATTGTACATAGGAATGGGACAAATGGATAAATGGGTACGCACAATGGTTGACGTAGATTTTCCAGGCAGAGATATTGTAGAGGCAGCACCGGTTCTGGCGAAAAAATATGACAAAATCGCACTGCTTGTTAATTCCGGAAGTGGTGAGACGTCAACCCCTAAGATAGTGGTTAAACAACTTTCTGAGTATATCGAGCAAGAGAAAAGTGATAAATTTACTATTGATGCGGTTGTCTCAAACACGAATTCCTCGATTGGAAAGATAAGAGAGAAAGATTATGGACACGTGGTCGAACTGAAAGGGAGGGAGAGAAAACCAAATACCTCTAATGCATTTCTCAAACACGGCATAATGAACGATGTTTATGAATTAGGTTCGTTGCTCTTATTTCAGAAAACAAAGGAGGCAATAAACGAGAAGAAGGATTATAATGCAGTAATTGAGAAGATGGATGAGGAATCAAAGATTATAGGCAAAATTGTGGATGAATTTGTCAGTTCTGATATTTATAAAGACATTATTGACAAGTTGGAGACGAGGAGCCGCATAACCATGGGTGGACTGGGATCTGCGAGAAATGTGGCGAAGATGACTGCAATAAGGCTGCAACATGTCAAGAGAGCTATTGGAGACGAAGCTTACTTATCCGGACCTTTTGCGCCAAGACCACGCGCAGGGGATATTCTATTTTTAATCTCATGGTCTGGGGAGACAGAACCACTTTTGGGATGGTGCAGAGAGCAAAAAGAATTTGGAGGCTTCGTTTATTCTATCGTAGGCAATGAATCTACCTTATCTGAGGAGTCGGATAGTTTTATAATAAAATCCTCACCTACCACTTTCTACGAGCGAGCGACGTTTGCGCTTAGCCCCCTTCCACTGCATTTAGTGGAAAGATTACGTCAACGTGGGTTCAAGCTACCTGAATACATTATGGAATGGTGGCAGCACTCGGTGACGCAATAGCTATCACGGTTTTCCTGCATTTCACCTTATCCCCTTTCTTCACCAGGATTTCAAAACCATCCGGAATGCTTACATCCACACGCGAGCCGAAACAAATCTTACCCATTCTTTCGGCTTTAGCAACCTCCTGCCTTTCTTTCACCTCGCACTTTATTTTCCTTGTAAAAAAACCTGCTATTTGCACGATTTTTATATCTCCATATTTTGTCGCAAGCTCTATCGTGTTTTTCGTGTTGAAATCGCTGCTTCTGAGGAAGGCGGGCTTAAAATTGCCCTTCTCAGGAATTATTTTTTTCACCATCCCATCTAATGGTGCCGCAGTGATGTGCACATTATGAAGATGCATAAATATAGAGATGGTCCTGCTTTCTTGCGAAGCATTTTTGTTCAAACTTTTTTTAAAAGTTTGTATCCTTATTATCCTCCCGCTTGCAGGCGAGAGCATTTGTTCATTCATTTGAACCACCCCCTTCAATCATTTTAATGCTCTCTGAATCCATATCTTCCTATCAGTGGCACAAAAACCACATTACATTTTTTCTCCCTCTCTACTCCATTTCTCTTCTTCACCAGATATAACTCTTGCATGTATCTCCCGATGGGTATAACCATTTTTCCACCGGTTTTCAACTGCTCAAGCAACGGTGGAGGCACGTCAGGAGCAGCACACGTCACGCTTATTTTGTCATAAGGTGCATATTCTGACAGTCCAAGCGTTCCGTCACCCTGCATCACTGTCACATGCTTATAGCCTGCCTGCTTCAGGTTCTTTCTTGAAAATTCCACTAACCACTGTATCCTTTCTACCGAATATACGTGCCCTGTTTTGCCTATTATCTCTGCAATCACCGCGGCATGGTAGCCCGAACCAGCGCCAACTTCAAGCACTTTTTCCCCCTTCTCCAACTCCAGATAATCGCACATCATCGCGACCATGTGTGGCGCGCTTATCGTTTGACCTTCCCCGATAGGCAGTGGATAATCTCCGTATGCTTGCTCTATAAGATGTGGAGGGACAAAAAGGTGTCTTTTGACATGCATCATCGCTTCTAACACTTCCTCACCGATACCATCTGCCCTGAGCCCCTCTACCATCCTCCTCCTTTCTTCCTCATACCCCCTTTCCTCTTCCTTCCTTTCTCTATTCTCTTTCTCTGCTTTCATCGGCGAAAAAATCCCTTTCCTCTTCTCTCCTCCTCTTCCGCTCCAGGAAGGAGTAGACCGTACTATGTGGTGCGCCATTTATCAGCATCTCTATTGCCTCATGCGCAGTTCTTATCTGATGCGAATAGCCTATTATACCTATGGTCTTTCCATAAACAGAGATTTTAACATCCGCCAGGTTCTCTATTACCCTCCTCGTTCTTCCATCTCGCCCTATTACACGCCCTTTTACTCTTTTTAGCGTCTTCGGCGCAAGATGAGCAAGGGAAATGGCATCGAATAAGATAAAATCGTCATCAAGGAGTGCAATAGCATTTTCAGGCGAAAAGCCTCTGCCTATTGCCTTTATCACATCTGCAACTCTGAGCCCCTTTAGGGGGTCGCCGCCTTCTATGCTTTCTATATACACCTCACCCTCATTACTATCTACTTCTATCTTGGTCCCCGATTTCTTCTCTATGCCTTCTTTTACGACTCCGTTATGACCGATTAGCACGCCTATTCTATCCAGCGGAATCTTGACATACTGCGTTACCATTTTTGACCACCGATCACATTAATTATCTCGTCATCTTCTTCATTACTTCTTCTACTGAGCAGTCCAAACCGAGCTTGTTAAAGAATGTAACGATATTTCTCACATCACGCCTGAAGAAAGTGTCGGCGTTTGGATGCTTTAAAAGCAGAGATTGTCCCATATCTATTATTACCGGCTCTATTTCAATTTTATCCACGTTTACACCTGCAACTTCTCTCTCTGCATATCCTTTCATCAAAATATTGAATTCACTAAGGTCTGCATGCACCATCGCCCCGCGCTCATACATGATTTTCATGGATGAAATGATGCGTAAAAAGAGCTTTTCGAGGTCAAAATCGAGTTCAAGCACTTCTACCGGGACATCTCTCAACCTTGGTGCTGCTACCCCTTCTTTTCCTATAAACTCCATTATCAGCACGTTCTTATCACATGCAATCGGCTTTGGAACCCTCACACCGACGTCAAAAGCCCTTTTCAGATTCTTTAGCTCCTTACGAGCCCAAGTAAATACAATACTTTTGCGATCCCTCTTTATATGTTCAAACCGCGGGTCGCCAATAATATACTCAAGCATGACATTAAAGTTAGAGGTGCGTACTTTATACATCTTTATCGCCAATTCCTCCTCTTCCGCGCCAATTCCATGAAATATAACGGCTTCCTTACCGCTACTTATGGGTCCACCCAACGCTTTTATTATTCCCTTTTTTGAGAATTTATATAGTGTTTCCAAAGTTGGAACGTCGAGAACGTACAGTTCCGTTTTTTCATCCCGATAGTCTTTAATTCGCTTCTTACCTTTAGGTAGTTGCCTTTCTTCCTTCCGTAGCCATTTCTCTACTTCAAGTAGCCCTTCTTTCTTAACCATTCTACTTGAGGTCCTTTATATCGATAGATGAGGTCAGCCTTTTCATCCTGAAAGTCCCAGGGAACGATTATTACTACATCTCCAACTTTTATCCATTGTTTCCTTTTTAACCTGCCAGGGATTCGAGCCATTCTTTCTATTCCATCTTCGCACTGCACCGTTACTCTTCGCCCACCTAACATCTTCTCCACTACACCTAACACTTCCCTATTCCTTTTTTGGGGGATACG
>QMVO01000073.1 GCA_003661125.1 Methanosarcinales archaeon | reverse complement strand
GTTCATGGAATGGATGGATTTAATTTTTAAGCTATAAATAAAAGAAGAAGCGATTTTGGGAAATCGATTTTCTGCGTGGACTTGCGAGTAAGCGCGGATGCAATCCCTTACCTACGGTCAAGCTTTCTTTTCTAAAGAACGGTTGTGTGTAAAGAAGTAATGCATTAAATCTCCTGCTCGTGCATCTAACACGCCTAAATCACTCTTTCTTGCGGACACTTCATCAAAACCACCATCCTTCCTTCTTCCTCTCACTCTCCCCCCTTCCTGTTTATTTTGTTCTCTGACCTGTGCTTGCGACCGATATATCGCAAAAGGCACCGGCTCTTTTGTGTGCGTCTTCAACGATACCGGAGTGTAGTGATCAGACATGGCTAATACTTTATAACCCTCATCTGCAAATTCATCTTCTAACCCTCCCAACATCTTACCCACCACCAACGCATCGAAATCTTCTATCGCTTTCACTTTCATGTCTATATCGCCGATATGCGCTGCCTCATCAGGCGCTTCAACGTGAACCAGAACAAAATCGTGATCTTTTAAGCTCCTTAACGCATATTCCGCTTTGCCCGCGTAATTTGTGTCAATATACCCCGTAGCGCCGGGTACATCTATCACATCTAAGCCTACGCACCTCCCAACACCTTTTAAAAGAAAAACAGCAGAAATCACCGAACCACTTACTCCATACATCTCTCTGAATTCCGGCATCGTGGGCTTCCTACCACCGCTCCAGAGCCAGATCATATTCGCCTTTTTTTTGCCCTTCGAGGCTCTTTCCACGTTTATTTCGTGCTTTTCCAATATTTCCCTTGAAGCAAGCACGATATTCCGCAATATCTCCTCTTTCGGCAGTTCTTCCTCTACTCGTGCGCCAATTATATCATGCGGAGGCGCCCCTCCAATTTCTTTCTCGTTCCCGAGATCATAATCTTTGGATTTGAGAACCAGAACATTTCGATAGCTCATTCCCGGATAAAAATCAATTTGCCAACCCTTCTTTTCCTCTTCCTCTTTTACCCTTAATTCTTCATTCAGCGCTTCTATTAATCCCTTCGCCTCTCCGTTTGTTATATGCCCGCCACTGTAATCCTCTAACCGCCCTCTATTCTCGGTTACGAGGTTGCATCTAAACGCTATATCCCCTTCATCAAGGGGTATGTGCATACCCAGCGCTTCCAGTGGACCCCTTCCCGTGTAATATCTCGCAGGGTCGTATCCGAGAATGGAGAGGATGGCAATATCACTCCCGGCATCCATTCCCTTGGATATTGTTTGCACCTCGCCGCACATGCCCTCAGTAGCGATGAAATCCAGGTTCGGCGTGGATGCGGTTTGTAAAGCGGTCTTGTTATCACGCTCAGGAATTGGATAATCCGCCATCCCGTCACCTATTAAAATCACGTATTTCATCCTTCCTTTTCACTAAACTAACTAAATTTATATTTAAATTATTCTTCATATATTATAATTGTGAGAGCAGATGGAGACAGATATACCGCTGAGGGATGTAATGGTGCGTGAGGTAGTAAAAGGGGATAAGGACTTAACAGTGATGGAAGCGGCGAAGCTGATGAAGAAATACGATGTGGATAGCATTGTGGTGCTTAATAACGATGAACCGGTGGGAATAGTTACACAGGGGGATATAATCAGAGAGCTGGTAAGTAAAGACATAACACCCAGCAGTATGAAACTGAAGGACATAATGACTACAAACTTGATAACTGCATCCCTTAATGACTCTTTATCGGATATAGCGAAGAAAATGGCGAGGGAAAAAATAAGAAAGATACCGGTAATAGAAGATGGAAAGCTGGTAGGCATAGTGGCAGATGTGGATATAATATCTGTTTCGGCAGAGATGAATACGATACTGGAGGAGTTAATAGAGATGAACGTGGAAAGAGAGATACTGGGGAAAGAGGGTGAAGGTGAAGGAATGGGACAGGGAATATGTGAAAAATGCGGAAGTTTCTCGAATGACTTAGAACTGAAAGGTGGGCTGATGGTGTGTGAAACTTGCAAAGAAGAGATGGAGATGGGAGTCGAATGAAATCGTTCCCTGATCAGATGCCTAACTCGTTCAGTGCGCACCTTTATTTTAATCCCTGATTCCTTCCGAAAATACAGAGAATACTGCTTCAGCTTCCGGTAGGTTAGGGGAATCAACTAATTTTGCTATTCTCTTCTCACCTTTTGACTTTCTCAAATATATCCTGAAAGTGGCGGTATGCCCCACTATATGTCCACCTATGGGTCTTGTCGGGTCGCCGAAGAACGCGTCCGGTCTCACCATCACCTGGTTGGTAATCATAACCACTGCGTTATTCAGGTCTGCAAACTTAAGAGCGTCGTGTAAATGCTTATTTATCTTCTGCTGCCTGTCTGCCAGCGTTCCCCTTCCTACATACTCACTTCTGAAATGTGCCGTCGCCGAATCTATTATCATCAACCGTATAGGCTTTTCCGTATTCTTCAGTTCCTCTGCAAGCTCACTCGCCTTCTCTACCAGCAATATCTGATGATTTGAGTTATAAGCACGAGCCACGTGTATATTTTTAAGCACGTCCTCAAAATCAAGTCCAGCACCCGCAGCCATCTCCTTTATCCTTTCCGGTCTAAACGTATTTTCAGTATCTATCATTATAGCGGAGCCGTTTAAACCCCCTTTCTCCGGCGGTAACTGCACGTTTACGGCGAGCTGGTGTGCTATTTGCGTCTTCCCACTGCCGAATTCACCATAAAACTCGGTCATCGCTTGCGTCTCAAGACCGCCACCTAACAGATTATCAAAAGATTTTGACCCTGTGGTTAACTTGCCTATCCCCTGCCGCCTTTCCAATATCCTATCACCGGTCTCAAACCCGCCGATGTCCGCGGCTTCCCTCGCAGCGTTTATTATCTTTGCTGCGGTTGCTTCTCCTATCTCGGCAGTTGCCACCAGCTCCGCTGGCGACGCCACAGCTATCGCTTCCAGCGAATTTAAGCCAGCTTCACGCAATTTCTCTGCTATTGCAGGTCCAATACCAGGTAAATCCTCTAAGTCCACTTTCTCTCATCACCTTTTATCGCATTACCATTGGATTTATTTATATACACCAGACATTTAAACCTTTATTTACTTAATTAAAATACAAACACCAGTGCCACAACTACGGAGCCGAATTTACCCTCTTCTACCACTACAGACTTCACTTCTGTCTTCTTTCCCTCTACCTCTATGCCCGTTTTTATTTTCTTACCAGGAGTCCGGGCTTCAATCATCCTGTATAACTTCTCTCTAATCTTCTCCATCAGATATTCTCTCGAATAATGCCCATGATGCTCGCAGATGATACCGAGGTCCCTTTGCTCCACCCCCTCCTCATTTTCTTTCACTATCCAGCCATATCCTATACCGGCACCAATGACCTCGCCTGCCTTTCCATCTGCTCTTGACATCACACAATAGGTTATTTCACCGGGTATTATCGTCACTTTGTCCCGTTCTGTTTCGACTGCGTCCGCTGGAAGTATGGACGATACCTCCACCAAATTGCATTCGCTTATGCCTGCATCGCACAGAGCGAGGTCGAAAGCGTTAGCTTGTTCGGCATCCATACCCACGCCGGAAGTAACGAAAAACGCCTTTGGTATCAATCTTTCTTTTCTCATTTCTGCTTTTCTATTGCTATTTGATATTATTAATATTAATTAACACCTCCACATCCTTTATTGCAGGAAATACATTCCCCCATCTTTTTTTACTTATATGTATTGCAGCACAGGCATTGGCAAATCTTAAACACCCCTCTACGTCCTTCCCTTCCAGGAAGGCGTATATAAAACCTGCGTTGAACACATCTCCTACACCAGTTGGACTTACCGGCTTCACTTTAAACGCAGGGCAGTGTAACTCAAAATCCCGGTTTATCCAGGACGAACCCTTTGCACCCCTGTGAACGATAACGTTTTCGCACCCTCTTTCTAACAATTCATGCTCGCCTCTCTCCTTCCCACTCAATCCCCTTATCTCAGCTTCGTTAACAAAAAGGAAATCGACATAAGGGAGGAAATCAAAAACCGTTTGTCTTACAGCTTCAGTCCACCCAAGGTATGCACTCCACCCTATATCTACACCGGTATAAACGCCTGCGGATTTTGCAACGCGGAGTATTTTCTCATTTGTCGTGAAAAGCCCCTCGGTGTTCCAGTGACCGGCACGCATCAAAAATCGGGTTCTCGTCAGCAGATCGAATTCTATATCTTCTCGCTTAAGGTCTAAATTTGCTCCACGGTCTGACAGCATTGACCTGCTGCCGTCTTCAAAAGATATGCTCACCGTTATCCCGGGATACGGAAGCTCGGATGTCGTGGCGAAACAGTCGACGCCCGATTTTTGTAACTCCGATATTATCCATTTTGAAAGTACATCACTGCCTGTCTTGCAAACAAGAGCGGTATTTAATCCCAGGGAAGCACAAGTAGCAGCGCAGTTCCCTGCTTGACCACCTATGCTGAGCATGAATTCACAGCCCATCTGCCTATCACGCTCGGGATAATCTCGAACTGGCATCGTAGCTATGTCAAAGAACACGTCGCCTATGAGAACCACATCATAATCTACTTTTCCCCTTCCCGCAAGGGTTCCTTTTTGCTTAGCCGCCATGGACTACTTTTTCTTATCATAGAAAATGAACACAAAGACATATATGCTAAAAAATAGTAAAATGTAGAGATGGTGCCATGCTATTAAAAACGCTAACGTTGAGGAATTACCGAAAATACAAAAATGTGAATGTCGAATTTCCGGATGGCATAATAGGCATCATCGGATTGAACGGGGTAGGGAAAACGACTTTGATAGAAGCGATCGGCTGGGTCTTGTTCGGGCATCACGCCGCACGAACAACAAAAGAACTAATAAAAAGGGAAGGTGCATCTCCGCAGGAGGCTTGCAGCGTTGCCCTGGAATTCGAGCTGGAAGGCGATGATTATAAAGTAGTAAGAGAGATGTCAGGCAAGAATTTAGTACCAAAAGCAAGACTCGTTATCAATGGAAAACTCATAACTAACAACGCCGAAGAGGTTACGGAAGTCGTAGAGGACAAAATAGGTATGGATTACCCGTCCTTTTTTACATCGGTTTTTGCAAGGCAGAAAGAGTTGAATGCGCTGTCATCAATGAAAGCTGCGGAGCGGAAAAAGCTTGTGCTCCGGATGCTTGGCATAGAGAGGATAGAAAAGGGTATACAGGCAATAAGAGAGGATAAGAGAGGAAAAGAGAAGCTTATAGAGGGTATAAAAGCTGCCATTTTAGATAAAGAAGGCAGAAAGAAGATAGAAGTACTCGGAAGTGCGAAGAATGAATTGGAGAAGGCAAAGGAGGAGCTTTTGCCGGTTATAAAAGAAATAGAAGCCGCTAAGGTGGTGAAAGAGAAAGAAGCGAGTGAAGCAAAAGAAGAATTGGAAAACGCCACGCGGAAATATGAGAGATACATGGAGTTGAGCAGTAACCTGGGCGAGCGAAGAAGCGACTTGGAGAACACAAGGAAGCGGAAGGAAGAGAAAGAAAAAGAGCTTGAGGATTTGTATAATAAGAAAAGGAGGCTTGAAGAGATAGAGAGAAAGGAAGAGGAGTATTTTGAGTTGAAACAAAAAAAGGAGGAGATGGAATGGAAAAGGGAGAAATATCAGCGGAAAAAAGAGTTGTTGAAGCGCGAAGAGAAAATCACAGAAGAGATAAAGAAGCGAGAAGAAAGGATAAGGGAATTGAAGGAAAAGGTGGAGGGGTTTAGAGGTATCGAAGATGCTTTTGAATTGCAGCAACAGGCAAAGGAGGTGATGGAGGAGCTGAGAGAAAATTATCAGCGAAAGGTGGAGCTGACGAGGAGAAAAGAAAAGGCATTACAGGAAATAGGGGGGAGAGAGAAGAAAATAAATGCATTGCGAGAGGAGAGGAAAGAATTCAAGGATGTGGAGAAGCGTTTGGAAGAGGTGAAGGCAAGGAAAGAAAGAGTGAGAAGACAAATGGAAAGTCTCCATTCCTCGCTCGGCGCTCTTAAATCTACATTATCACAAATAAAGAAGGATGCAAAGGAAAGTCTGGTAAAGAAGAAGAATATAGAAGATTTGGGTCCCGAGGGGGAATGTCCAATGTGCGAAAGGCTGCTGGGGACGCATTACGCGAGTTTGATAAGGAAGTTGGGTGATGAGATAAGAGCAAAAAAGGGTGAATTCCGTACATGTTATGAGGAGTACAAACGTAAGAATGAGGAACTCGTCATTCAGAAAAGGACTGAAGACTTGCTTGTAAAAGAGAACAAGGAACTGGATAAGCGTTTAGCCAAGAAGCGTGAATTGGATGTGAAGGTAGAGAATGAAGAGAAAGAATTGAAAGGCTGGAAAGATGAACTGGAGAGGATTTTAGCAGATTTGGAGCCTTTTGAAGGTGTTGAATTTGACGCGGACGCATATAAAGCGGCTATATCAAAGTTAAACGATCTTGAAAAGAAAGTTAGACAGAAGAAGGAATTAGAGGTGGAAAAAGTACACGAAATGCGTGAACTAGAACGCTGGAGAAAGGAATTGGAGACGATAAAGAATGATTTATCGCCCATTATAGAAGTGGAATTTGATGAAAATGCATATAAAGATGTTATATCCGCTCTAAAGAGCCTTGAGGTGGTGTATCGTGAGATAATCGGGTTAAAAGCAGAGATAGGAAGGATGAAGGAAGTAAAAAATAACGTGCGAACGTTAAGTGAACTGGAGAGTAAGATGGTGGCAAATATAACAGCATTGAAGGAGCAAATAGAGGGATTAGCGTTTGATAAAATGGCATATATAGAGACGAAGGCGAGATACGAGCGAAAGAAGGAGGAGTTGAACGAGGTGAAGTTAAACCTTTTGAGGCATAAGAACGAATTTGAGAACGTTTGTAAGGACATAGAGCGTGTATGGGCGGAGATAGAGGAACAGAAGAGGTTACTGGCAGAGAAGGAGCTTGAAGAGACAGAAATAGTGTATCTCAATTTGCTTGAGCGCATAATGAACGACTTCAAGGTGTACATGGTGGGCATGATTCGCCCGATGCTATCTGATTACGCATCGGAAATGCTGAGGAGGTTAACGGATGGTAAGTACAGCAAGCTGGAGCTGGATGAGAATTATGACGTCTTCGTTTATGACGAAGGAACGCCATATGTGATAAACAGGTTCTCAGGTGGTGAGGAGGATTTAGCGAATCTTTGCCTTCGGCTTGCGATTTCCGCGGTTGTCTCGGAAAGAAGTGCGATTCAAACGAATTTTATAATTCTTGATGAGATTTTCGGCTCTCAGGACGCGCTTCGGAAAAAGAATATTATAACGGCGTTGAACGAGCTTTCAAAGAAGTTCCGGCAGATATTTCTGATTACGCATATAGAGGAAGTGAAGGATTATATGGAGTATGTATTGAGGGTGACGGAAGACGAGGAAGGAGTGAGCTGGGTGAGGATGGGTTGATACACAGATTGATAGGCTGGTTTATGATTTGTACGGGCTGACGGAGGAGGAGATAAAGATGGTAGGAGGAGAAGTCAATATGCAAATTGGATGATGCTAAAGGAAATGCGTGAAGTAAAAAAGATAAACTTGTTGAATTGACCGAAAAATACAAAGAAG
>QMVO01000072.1 GCA_003661125.1 Methanosarcinales archaeon | reverse complement strand
GAACACGGAAATGTTGGCTGAGCATGTGGCGGCTGGGCTTGAGCGAGGAATGGCGAAAGTTACGGTAAAAAACGTGACAGAAGCGAGTGTTGATGAACTCGCAGATTATGACGCGGTTATATTGGGGTGCTCTACGTGGGGCGAAGGCGATTTGCAAGATGATTTCGTGGACTTCCACGAAGCAATGGAGGGTGTATCTCTGGAAGGAAAAAAAGGCAGCAGTTTTTGGTCCTGGCGATAGTGAGGAATACCCTGATTCGTTCTGCGTGGCGGTAGACATCCTTGAAGAAACGCTGAGGAAATGCGGTGCCGAAATTGTCGCAGAAGGGTTCAAAGTTGATGGAGAGGTTGAGCCCGCGTTTGAAGACGCCGAAGCCTGGGGATTAAAAGTCGCAAAAGCGCTTTAACCCTTTTTATTTTTTTCGCATTAAACGAGCAGGGATATGGATATGAAGGTATTTGCGCACCATATTCAGGAATATAAGAGAGGATTGAGAGGTCTTGTACTTTATACGACGAAGAGATCGAACAGAGATGCAATTGAAAAGAGACTGGAAAGAGAGATGATAGAATATTATATTCAAGAAGTTAACAAAACGAAAATAAACGTCTTCTTCGGTAATTCTGTCTGCATTGCGGTTATAAAACAGATGAATTTAACGTCTTTGTCAAACCTGACAGATGAGGAGGATTTTATCCTTGGCACGATGCTGGGTTACGATAGAGTAAAGCAGTGTGAGCGATATCTTAAAAGGAAGCGCACCAGTGCCAATAACTTAGAAAAGGTAAGCTGTAAACTTAAATACCCCACTGCCGATTCGGAAGACTCTATAGCCATTACTACATAAACCTTACCTTGGATGGAAGGATTTTCTTTGCACGCTTTTATTATTATCTACATACAGAGAATACACCCCATGAATTAAAAAAGCGGCAAGTGAAGGGATTGAAAATGGTGCTAAGCGATTATTTGATACGAAGCATTTTTCCATCAGCGCTTTTGCAAGCGTCAGCGAGGAAACGGGTAGAGCAAAGAAGAAATCTATATATAATCTGTGTAGCTTACTTGCTTTTTGTTGCATGTGCGGAGCTGTTGACGATTTACAATCCGAAAGCAGGTATCGCATCACATACAGTCATCCTGTTCATACTGCTTTTTCATTCCGCTTTGGTATCAGAAAAGGACAAAAATTTATCCAGGTTTCTTATGACCCTTGTTCTTGCCCCGCTTATCCGAATACTGAGCTTATCAATGCCACTTGTTCACTTCAGCCGGATTTCCTGGTTCATACTTATTTCCATTCCGGTATTTATTGCACTCCTAACCTGCATGTGGGTGCAAGGGCTCCGCGCAAAAGATGTTGGGGTTTACTCACCAAAGTTGAAACACACACCGGTTGAAGCAGGCGTTATTCTCCTTGCGACACCTGTTGGAATAGTAGAGTATCAAATTTTGAAGCCTGCTCCATTCCTGGGATTAGAGGTAGGAGCTGCGAATTTTATCGTGGCATCGCTAATTTTCATTATATGTACCGGTTTCTTAGAGGAGCTGGTATTCAGGGGTTTGCTTCAATATAACACAATAAAATTAATAGACAGATGGTGGGGGATTGTTTTTGTATCCATGCTTTTCTGCGTGCTTCACGTTGGTAACCTCGCTCTTTTGGATTGTGTGCTTGCTTTTTTAATTGGCTTCATCTTTTCGATAGTACGAGAGAAAACGGGGTCAATTTACGGAATAAGCGTTTCGCACGGTATAATCAATATTATCCTATTTCTTGTTGCACCCCTTTATTTTTAATTTCGTCGTATGAATGAAAAATCACGTGGTAACATGCTGCATAAAGCGAGGGAGATTTTTGAAGATAGATTTGAAGAAGTGCTTGCGGCGGCGAAAGAGGGCGAACGGCGATGTTTGAATGGTAAGCGGTGGGATGGAAATGCGGTATTGATAGTTGTAGATGCTTCGCTGGATTCAATCGGATTAAACTACTTTAAAATCGTTGTCCCTCGTGTAAAGCAATTTTACAGTAAATACGTGCACACAGGGGTGATAAGTTCGTTTAAGGCGTTTTCAATACTCTCTTCAGAAGATGCAAGACTGAGAGCACTGATGAATAACCGACGTGTTTGGCAGGTTGCAATAGGTATAAGCCGTGTTTTAAATGGCATTAAAAAGGATAGAGAGTTAGAAGGAGATTTCGCTGCACTGCGATATTGGGCGGAGCATGCAAACCATAAAGAATGGAAAAAGGATGAAATAGGGCGAATTAACGGTATCGGACTGATTACATTCCAGTATCTCCGAATGCAAGCTGGCGTAGATACGAGCATGCCTGATAAGATAATAAAACGCGTGGTGGAACGAGAGTTCGGTGTTCATGCGAATAGTGATTTACAGTTTATCGAAGAGATGGAGAAGCTATCGAAGGAGATAGGATATTCGCAAATATTGATCTGCTGGGCGATATGGTTGCGGGAATCGGATATGGGAAAGGAGGAGTGGGAAGCACTATGAGTGCAAAAGACGTTCAACCTTTTTAAAAAGAAAGTGTTATGAGGAAAGAAAAAGTGTTCGGAAAAATAAGAGGGTATAGGAAATACCTGAAAACGCTTGTTCTATCAACCGTACTCGCATTTTTCATGCTTTATATAGCTTTTGGCTTGATATTTTTCACAAAAAGGGGGAATCCTGTTCCTGCACACTTCATTTTGTTAATCGCCGCTATTTTCTTCGTTATTTTCACTGTGTTTTACGAATCTAAAGGGAGGGTGAGAGAGAAGGAAAAGGGAAGGGAGAAAGGAAGTGAGGGGTTTAAATCGCTTATTAAAGGCTTATTCATGGCTATTTGTGCAACGTTCTCTTTTGTTGCCATTACGGGCGGTGTGAAACTCGCAATTGGAAGAGCATTTCCAATAGGAATGGAAGCATTCATTTCTGCGCTCGCGATATGCATGATTGTAAGCATGGTGTTTCTCAACCTGTTAAAACCTATTACTCGCTAATGTTAAAACGTTTCTAAAAGCACACTTTTTGAACTAAGTTAAGACGGAGACAATGAGATATCAAGAACACGCTCTATTTTCCTTCGCACCTCATCAGTAGGTATTATCTCCTCATTTTCTATCTTCCGTAACAAAGATTGTTTTTCATTTATCCTTTTTGCAAGTTCTGCTTGTTTCAGCCCTGCTTTTTCTCTCGCTTCTTTTATCTTTCTTCCGTGATCTTCCATCCCTTCCATCCTCTCTTCTATCTCGTGGTCCATCTGTTCATATAATCGCGATTCTGATTTAACTCTGCTCTTAGCAACCTTTGCCTTTTTTTCCTCTACAATTGTTCCATACCGTGCGCAGGATTTACAAACCATCAGCTCAGAGGAGCCGATTGTTACGTATTGTGCCTCTCCCTTTATTTCTTTGCCACATATCTCACACTGCATTTCTTTTTACTTTTATATTTATATATTGTATATATAATTAACTATACGCCTATATTATCTCCTTCATGTCAATAACTTCAACCTCGGATTCACCAGTTCCTCCAGCGCGTATCCGATGAAGGTAAGTGAAAGTATCGTGAGTACAATGCACATTCCTGCCGGCAGCATCCACCACATCCATGCATCAGATATAAATATCGTGGGATATTCAAAAGCGTCATGGAGTATCATGCCCCAGCTCTTTGCTGTCGGGTCGCCAAGTCCAATAAAGCTCAAACCCGACTCTGCAAGTATAATATACCTTGATACCAGTACCAACTGTACAACGACCAACGGAACTACGTTTGGTAGAATATGCCGCCCTAAGATATAAAAATCACCAGCACCGAACATCCTTGTAGCATCTACATAAGGTCTGTTTTTGAGCGTTAAAACCTCTGATCGGATAATACGGGCGGTTATTGACCACTCAAACAATGCGAATACAAATACAAGATTCCACACGCTTGGCCGCATGAATGCTGCGATTATGATGATCAACGGCAGTCTTGGAATCGTGAGGAACAAATCCACAATCCGCATAATGAAAAAGTCAGTTCGCCCAAAGTAGCCAGCAATAACCCCTAATGATGTTCCTATAAACGCTGATACGAAGGAAGCAAATAACGTAATAAAAAGTGAAACTCGTGTGCCATAGATGAGCTCGCTTAGTATATCCTGCCCTACATGGTTTGTTCCGAGCAGATGAGCCGAATTGGGGTGGTCTGTGGATTTATATCTTTGATCAGGGTCGTATGGCGCGATATAAGGTGCAAAAACTGCGGTTACCACAAAGAAAATCAATATTCCTAACCCAATTAATCCAAGCTGGTTCGTCAAATACTTCTTCAAGAAAGCGATCTTCATTCTTCTCTCACCCTTGGGTCCAAATGGACATATACCATATCGGCAATGAAGTTTACAGCTAAGATGGCAAGCGCAATAATCAAAAATGCTCCTTGCAAGAGTGGATAATCGTGAGCTTGAACAGCTTCATAGACCAACACACCAACACCAGGATATGCAAACACCGTCTCGACGAAAATCGTTCCTGTGATCACGAATCCCGCTACCAGTGCTACCATCGTGATAATCGGAAGTAGAGCGTTCTTCAACGCATGCTTGCGCATAATATACCACTCACTCAAACCCTTCGCCCTTGCAGCCAATATGTAATCCTCGCCCAATACATTAAGCATTGAGTTCCTTGTTAGGAGGTATATTACGCCTATACTGGTAAGTGTAAGCGTAGCGGCCGGAAGTATTAAGTGGTGCAATATATCTAATACCACGCCAAAAGGAGTTGAATAATCTATAAACAACGTTTGTGCACCGAATCTTGGAAATATGTCTAACCTCCACGCTAAAAAGACAATAAACAGCATACCAAGGAAGAAAGGAGGGAATGAAGCGAGAGAAATAAGCAGAACGAGTAATCCAGCGTCACTTTTTTTCCCTTTTTTCCATGCTGAAACTGCCCCTGTTAGGATTCCTGCGATTACATAAATCGCTGTTGAAGTGCCAACGAGAAGGACCGTCCATTTTAAACTCTCTTTTAATACATCCCACACGGGGGCATTTCTGGATGTTGACCAGCCAAGCTCCCCATGCACAAGATTGACCATATAATTAATGTATTCCTCCAGAACCGACTCATTACTGCTCGTTATGCCTGAGTCTGATAGCGGACCAGCGGGCATCATTCGTGGTAAGAAGAAGTTGAGCGAGAGAATGATGAAGATTATAAGGACATAGCTAACTACTTTTGTGATTATGTTCATGTGCATTTTATTTATGTTTTCAAAGTGTAAATCAGTGTAAAATCTTGTGGGTTTTATCTTTAACTGTTCTCCTTTTTTCTTTGCAAAATCAGGTGTGCTAAAACCGCAGCAAAGATTGCAGCAAAAGCGAATTCTGCTTCGAAGCCTGGGAGTGATGGCACTGGCGTTGGTGTAGCCGTAGTACCTGGAGAAGGTCTGTGTGCTGGTGTTGGGGTTGCTGCTAAAGAAGGAATTGGAGTTACTGCTGGCGTAGGAGTTGGTGTAGGTGTTGGGGTTATATTCAATGCTGAGATAGATGTTACCTGCCATATCCATGAATGCATATCCGATGTTCCATTTGTTGTGTTAATTGCGATTGCAGAGACGTTCCAGATTCCTACTACAGCACTCGTGTTTGTATAAACAGCTTCTGTTACACTCTCGTTTGTTTGCACCTCTGTCCCGTTTATTTGCCAGCTAATATCTGTTGTTTGGTTTATGCTGATATTGAAAGTTCTTGATTCGCCTTCTGTATTGTTCACAATTGCTTCAATGGGGTTCCAGGCAGTTATGTTTGCCGGCAGTGAAACTTCATCGCTTTTTTCTCCTACTACTATCTCGGTATCTCCTTCTATGTCATATTCGTTCTCGTTATCATCTATGAGTATCCCGGTGACAGTATAAACGCCCTCGGTCTCAGGTGCGGTCACAGTGTAGGTGAAAGAAGGTTCGCCCCACAATTCGAACCTAACCGTGTCATCCTCTACTTCTACTGATTCCTGATTGAGTGTGGAATCTTCGTACACAAACTCTTCCGGTAGTGTCTCGACTACGTGACCAATGGTACCATAATGCGATGCTTCAATTTCTATGGTGAAACTTTCACCGACAGAGACTGGTTCTTCAGGTAACGTTCTTTTGGCTGTTGGTTCCGCATCCTCTTCTTCTGCTTTTTCTACTTCTATTTTCGTATCGCCTTTAATCTCATGTTTTTCGTCGTCATCTATGAGTTCCCCACTGAATGTATAAATGCCTTCGGTGTCAGGCGCAGTCACAGTGTATGTGAAAGAAGTAACACCAGAAAATACGAACATAACAGTCTCAATTTTCGCGCTATTAACCATTCCGCCAAAAACTTTTACAGATCCAGAATCCAGAGTAGAAGTCTTATAACAAAACCCTTCTGGAAGTGTTTCATTTACTGCACCAAACTCACCGTAATCCGATATCTCAATTGCTACATGAAAACTTTCACCAGCCTGCACCGGTTCATCAGGCAGCGTCCTCGTTGCTATTGCTTCACTCGCATCTGCGATTCCTGGTGTCACTGTTAATACTACTGCAAATAACAGCACAGATATGCCGAATAATTCCAATACAGGTTTTATTTTTTTCATATCTTACACCGTTGTTTTTCCCATCATTCCGATTTCCACGTAGGGGTTGACCCCCGCCATTTCTAACAGGCTCAGCATTTCCGAGGTTACATCGAACTCCTTCGCAACTTCTACAAACTTTTCTGGTGAATCCAGATAAAGCATCAAACCCCAATCGCCTTTTAGCCTGCTCGTCCAGAATAGAGGATTAGCAGTAAATCCTGGAGGAAAATAACTGCTTCCATTTAGATTTGAAACTGCATTTGCTTCGGTCCAATTAAATTGTACTACCACACCTGTTCCTTTTCCCGCTGTTTCGTTCCATTTAACGAGTATCCCGGCAGTGCCTGCTGGCAGTTCTGCTTCTTGCTCTTCAGAGAGCTGCTTTACAAACATACTTCGCTTTCCCGGCGTTAGATCCAGAAGGGTCTGAATGGCATCGTCTTTGCACCAAGGGGGGGATGCAATCCATATATATTTCTCACCTCTTTTTAGAGGGTAATTTTGCTGAATGTATCCAGTAATCAGGTAACCTGCACTCACGCCAGGACATATATGGTTGTGCCACTCACTGCATTTCAAGAAATCATAAGGAGCATCCAGGCTCCAGATACTTGCAATTGTCGTTATGCTGAATGCATCACTCCTTGTGAGACCAATTTCGCCAAAATCACCTTCCAAAGCAGTCCAATTTCCTTTCGCATCGGCTGAGGTCTCCCAATTTACCCAGTATTCACTTTCCCACTCTTCTTCTCGCTCTTCCTTTGTAATGATTGGAACGGTAGTTAAAACAGCTTTAGGCTCCGCATCTCTTTCTTTAAGTGCTATGATATAACTGTTGTTTGCCTTAGCTCCTTTTTTGAACATGGCAATTATTAGCTGGTAGTCCGTTGGTCGGTGAAACATCAATAAATTTCCTTTTCCAATCGAACAACCCGTTTTGTTCTGAATTAAATCAATGTATTTCTCTGTCGTGTTCCCTTCTATTTTAACATATGTAGCATCGGTTAAAACGCATAAGTCTGGATCGCCTTTTTCTACTTCCAATGCGTCCATTCCCTTTTCTATT
>QMVO01000071.1 GCA_003661125.1 Methanosarcinales archaeon | reverse complement strand
GAGAAACCAAGACCCGGACAGCCCAAGAAATACACTGAACGGCATGAAGCAGAAATCATAGCACAGGCATGCACCAAATCGCCCGATGGCAGAAAAAGATGGTCGCTGACATTACTCACCGGGAGATGCGGAAAAGGGAAGGTTTTGAAACAATAAATCGTGAGAGCATACACGGATACATATTGATAGGAACAATTCGTTCATATACAGAGAAAGTGGAATTCATGGGCTAATCGAGCTGTCAAGGCTATCAAGGATACCCTTGCAAACCCTTTCAAGAGTAACTCCCGGCACGGTCATCTCTGCGATACAAATCGCGCAGGCAATCCGGGAGAACGTCCTGGTTCGCTGGAAGCAGAACGTTCCGGAGGATTTTAAGGATGCGAAAACACTATTCCTCGCTGACCGCGGAGGTATGATTTACGAGCCAAAGATAGGACTCCATGAAAATGTAGTCGAGATAGATTTCACATCTCTGTATCCAGCGATAATGGTGAGGCACAACATATCACCGGAGACTGTTCTCTGTAAATGCTGTGCAGATAGTAAACATCGTGCTCCTATCATTGATTACCACATCTGCGAGAGAAGGATTGGACTGATTCCAAGAGTATTAGAACCGCTAATAAACAGGAGGAGAGAATACAAAAAGAGGGTTAAGGATAAGGACAAAGAATATAACGATCACCGTGAAATCTACGAAGCGAGAAAAAAAGCATTGAAATGGATACTCGTCACCTGTTTTGGATACATGGGCTACAGAAACGCGAGATTTGGAAGAATAGAATGCCACGAGGTGATAAATACTTATGGCAGAGAATTATTGCTCAACACCGCGAGAATCGCAGAGGATTTGGGATACGAAGTGCTTCATGGTATTGTTGACTCCTTATGGGTGAAGAGCAGCAGTAACTCAAATAACCATGAAAAACTATGCGAGAAAATATTTGAGCAAAGCGGTATTTCCGTTGAACTCGAGGGTATCTACAAGTGGATAGTTTTTCTTCCAAAAAGGTCAGACCCCACGGGCGCACTTAATAGATACTATGGTCTATTTGAGAATGGGGAAATGAAAATCAGGGGTTTGGAACTCAGGAGGAGTGATACTCCACCATTGATTAGGGATGCTCAGATGGACATGCTTAAGGTTATGGCAAGGGCAAATGATGCAGCGGAATTACAGGGGCGTATCCCGGAGGTTATAGAAGTAGTCAGGGGATATGCAGATATGATAGCGAAGGGGGAATGTGATTTAAAGGATCTGGTTTTCACGTCTGTTGTTTCAAAAGATTCAGAATATTACCATCAACTCAATAATAATCTTGCTTGCATGCTACAACTCAAAAATGAGGGGCTAAAGGTAAGACCGGGTGAGCAGGTTAAATACATAATTACTGATGCCGAATCGAAAAGGTACAATAGGAAGGTAAAGGCATGGCAACTGGTGAAAGGTAATGTGAGATTATTATACGATAAAAAGAAATATTTAGCGTATTTGGTGCGTGCTGCCGGGAATATTTTGGCGCCGTTCGGGTACACGGAGCGAAAGCTTACAGAAATTATTAAACCTGGTCGGCAGCTTACGCTTATCAATTCAATTCAAGAAAGGTCTTATCAACTCTCGCCCTTCCTCCGACCCGAATAGCGGTAGGTCCCATAGCTGAACTATTTTGAAGCGTGTTGCAGAAACTTTGTGCGCTGCTTTTGGATTATATCCTTCCTTTTCATATCTCTGCTTAGCGATCAAAATACCCCTTCTTTGCCATTTTGGCGTTTCATTCAGGTTTATTCCCATGCGAAAAAGCATCTCATGCACATTTTTTGCCTTCATTCCCCTCAACCGCTTTTCTGCTTCTTTTTTACTTAGTCCCTCTCTTCTCAGTCCGTAATACCCATACGCATTGATATGGTTTCGCCATGCTTCTGCCTGACGCAGTGTAAGATATTCCAGAACATCTTCTTCTCGGCAAACAGGGATTACCCTTGCGTCAAATGCGATAACCTCCTTAAAATCCAAAGCGATGCTTAAAGCGCTTGCCAAAAAGGCTGCAATTACTGAATCCAATTTCTCTATTCTTCCTTCATACGGGACATGCACGAAAAAAAAACTTATCTCGTCAGAGAAGGTATAAGCAAGTTTGGGAACGAATCCACTATTCTCGAAGAAGATTTCCACGGCTTTCGCCATACCTCGTGCAAATCGCTCGTCGTAAGGTTTCTCGAATTTGTCGCTTAACACACGCTTGAAACCCCTTCCGTCTGCACGCACAATTAAAGGAGGAATAGCTTTTATCTCTGCATATATTTCTCTACTCCTACCTCTACCTTTGTTTCTTCCTCTGTTCTGACCCTTCATCCCGGCTATTTTTTCTTTTGTGAAGAGGTCCTGTAAAATCCAGTGTTTTCTTTACTTTCTCTCGTCCTCTTCCTCCTCCTTCTCCGCTACTCTTCTCCTCACATGCTTTATCAGCACTATGTCGCCAATGGCAGTCACCCACCGATAGGGAATAACCACGCCTTTCTTCTTGCCCAGATCAAAAGCGTTTGGATTTATGTTCTTCACCGCGAGCCCCGATATTCTCTTCTCCTTTATGTCTATGCTCACATCCTCTATCTTGCCGACATATACGCCTTTATCTGTGTATATATCCTGCCCATATAAGGAAGACAATTCTATTTCCATAATGCTATTTATGCAAAGAAGTAATATATATAATTATTTATTAGCAGATTGGTGAAGGACAAGATGCGAACATCTATACAAGTGGGTACGCTCATCGGTATTCCGATAAGGTTGCATTTTACTTTTTTGTTTATCTTACCGCTAATCGTAATGACGTTTGCGCATGGGCCTACGTTAAGTATAGGTCCCAATTCACCTATATACTCTTTAATGGTGTCATTATTTGCAAAAGACCCTACGAAACCTATCTTGCTGCCGCTGGGCTTGGGAGATCTCAATATATCTGCTTTTCTCCGTTATTCCTTATCCTCCATAGCGGCTTTCCTTTTCTTCGTCTCTTTATTACTCCACGAGATGTCTCATTCGTATGTTGCGATGAAATTTGGGACGAAAATACATGGCATCACGCTTTTCATCTTCGGCGGCTTGGCAATGATGGAAGATATACCAAAGAGCCCGGAGAAGGAGTGGAGGATAGCAATTGCGGGACCTTTGATGAGCTTTACGCTTGGCGGCGTATTTCTTTTCTCTTTCTGGGGCATAAAAGCAATGATTTTCGCTGTTCAACGCCCGGTTGGGATAGTAGTGTTTATGCTAGGATTTCTTAATGTGATATTAGCTATATTCAACCTATTACCTGCCTTTCCAATGGATGGTGGGCGAGTTTTAAGAGCCCTTTTTGCGAAAAGAATGTCTTTTCTAAAGGCAACAAAGAGAGCGGTGTTAATAGGAAAGGCATTTGCTGTTATAATGGCGATAACAGGGCTTATTGCAGACCCTTTCATGTTTATTTTAACTGGAGAGCGCGAAACGAACATTTGGATCCCTTTAATTGCCATTTTCCTGTACATCGCAGCAACGGAAGAAGAGGCAGCTACTACCACTTTTACTGCATTAGAAGGAATAAAGGTAAAAAATGTAATGCGAACAGAGAGGACAAGCGTGCCGGAAGATATGTACATCTCGGAGCTGGCGAATAAGATGCTTGAGGAGAGAACCGCAGAATATGCGGTAGTCAGTGAAAGAGGCGAATTAAAGGGGTTTATAACGTTTGATGAGATAAAAAGGATGCCGGTCGAGCAGCGCTACTTTTTGAAGATTTCTGACGCAATGGGTTCATTCGATATCATTAACGACGTTGTATCGGAAGATGATGGGGCGACGGAAGCGCTGAAAAAGATGATAAGACACCGAAAGAATGTTCTTGCAGTGAAAGGGGAGGAAAGAGGAAGCGTAGTGGGAATCATCACAAGAAGGGATTTGATGACTTATATAGAGATGCTGAGAGGGAGTGGATTAGTTTGATATTTGATGCTTAAGGGTTGATGATTTCTCAAGAAAAGATTTAGTTAGGCGAGTTGCTCCTTTTATCGACCCAGAGATTTTTATCACTCTTATGCCGATTCTAGCTTCATTCACCGAATGAATACAAGCTAATGCTGCTCTCACTTCCTCCACTTTATCATGTGCACATCTCAAGATACCAACACCCACATCTGTGCCTGTATCCTCGTCTTTCTTCTTCTTCTTATAGCCTATCAGCCATATCCTGCTTTTGCTTGCTCCTACATCTCCATAGAGAGAGTAAATAGCGTCATTTATCTCTTCCACCAACTCTCGCTTAGCTATTTCTCGCTCGCTTATCACCTCAAACACAATATACCTCTTCCTTTCTCGAAGAGTGGGGGGCAGCAAAAATGCAAAATGCAAAACGTAAAATTTATTTTGACCTTTGCACTCAACTTTTTTTTTCATATTATCTCCACTTCCGTTTTCTTTTTCCATTTCTTCTTTAATACGCCTTCTGGAACAGCGCTTAAAGCGTGTACAGCCTCTTCTTTTTTCATTCCGAACAGTGATGCCAGTGCAATTATCTCTCTTGGTGCTCTTAGATCGTATATAGACCGGGCATTGCTGGTTATTATTGCCAGGGCTTTGTATTTCCTCACCAGCTTCAAATTCTCTCGCATCTTCCATAAGATTCGCGCTCTATCACCTCTCTTACTGCGGATTATCGGATTGAAATTGAAGTCTATTGCAACACTATTCTCGGCGGCATATCTCACCAGCACATGGCTCACTTCCCCTTCCACATTTTCACCGCAGGGATGTGCTAATAAATCTACCCTAGAATCTTTTAATGCCGCTTCGTTTATTACCTCATTGCCACCATGAACCGCCAACAAGGGCACCTGTCCATAGTGAAGCTTTATTCTTCTTTTCAATTCGGAGACCGATTTTGCCCTTATTTCCACACCACGGAATGCAAAATTTGATATCGGTGTGAATAATACCTCCTTCTCCTCCTTTCCGGTATCATCGTGGTTTGTTATCGCTATGCCGGCATATCCGTATCTTTTTGCGATTCGCAACATATCATCCACTGGTACTTCGGTTTCAGGATATGCATGCACATTGAGGTCAAAGAAGTTGGGCATTAATTAAAGAAGGTTATCATGTTAAAAAAGCAAAATTAATTAATAGGGGTGATGGATAAATGAAGAAAGAAAAAAGAATAGAAGCGGTTTTATTCGACCTTGATGGCGTCCTGATAAACTCATTCGAAAGTTGGTATCAAGCATTTAACGATATGCTAAGGGCATACCGGAAGGAGGAGATGAGCAGAGAAGAGTTTACCGATAAATGCTGGGGTCCTGACCTGAAGCATAACTTAGCGGAATTAAATCTGGATGAAGAAGCAGGAAAGTATTGCATTACTGAGCAATTGAAGTTAACAGCGCTTATAGAGCTGTTCCCGGGTGTAAAAGAGGTATTAAACCGTATAAGAGAAGCGTATAAACTCAAAATAGGGTTGGTTACGAATACGCCGAAAAAGAATGTTCACCGGATATTAGAGCATTTCCATCTATTTGGCTATTTTGACGTGATTGTTACCGGAGATGACGTAAAAAATGGTAAGCCAGATGCGGAGATGGTGATAGAAGCATGTGAGAAGTTAAAAACAAAGCCAGAGAATGTGATACTCGTAGGAGACACGGAGAGCGACTTTATGGCTGGTAAATCCGCCGGTTGCACTGTAATAGGTGTGAGATCGAAATCAGCAGGTGATATGCACATAGAGAATCTTCATGGATTGTTTGCGGTATTGGATAAATAATAGAGAACATACCTACCTACTTTTGGCATAGAAATGGATTTAGAAGTAGGAAAAGAGAGGACTATGAGAATGCAACAAAAGCAATTGCGTATGTCAGAGAATCAAAGAATATTTTGGCTGCGTGAGCAAGTGATTTAGAAGGGATAAGAGATTCCCAACTTTAATGGAATAAATACTAATACTTTATGTATAACAAGATGGAGAGAAAAATCCGAGCATCTGTTCCTGCAAAAGTGATACTGTTTGGAGAACATTTTGTGGTGTATGGTAAGCGAGCATTAGCTACTGCTATAAACAGACGACTTACAGTGGATGTATCGAGCAGAGAAAAAAAGGGATACCATGTAAAAATAGAGAACATACCTACTTTTGGCATAGAAATGGATTTAGAAGTAGGAAAAGAGGATAGAGACGAAAAGGGAAAAGCACTGCTATATAAGGACTATGAGAATGCGACAAAAGCAATTGCGTATGTCAGAGAATCAATACGATATCTCGAAGAGAGGTATGGAGCAGGAGAGGGAGGAGTAGAAGTAGAAATAAAGTCGCAGATACCTCTCTCTGCCGGATTGGGCTCCTCAGCAGCTACTTGTGTTGCTACAATCGCAGCACTCAAAGAATATTTTGGCGTGAGCAGTGACTTAGAAGGGATAAGAGAGGATGCACATCGCATAGAGAAGGCAGTTCAAGGAGATGCCAGTCCCGTTGATACTGCAATTTCAACTTACGGCGGGTATGTGTCGGTAGAGAAAGGAGAGGTAAGGAGATTGCGCTTAGCTGGGCTAAATTTGATTGTGGGATGCGTGAGCAGCATACCACTGAGCATGGGAATAGATACGAAAAAGGTTTCCGAGCTGAGTTTAAAGACAAAGAAAATTGTAGCCGAAGTTAAGGGTCGAAAAGGTATTTTTAAGAGCATATTTGATTGCATATTCGATGCCGCCGATGAAATAACGGTACAGGCGATCAGAGCGATAGAGGAAGGAGACTTTATAAAATTGGGGGTGTTGATGAACATAAATCATGGTTTGCTGGATGCGATAGGCGTAGTTCCGAGGGGATTGAGCGAACTCGTGAAGATGTCGCAAGCATCAGGTGCCCTGGGTGCTAAGGTGACGGGCGCGGGAGGATTGGAAGAGATAGGAGGTGTGGGCTCTGTTTTAGTACTCCCAGGCGAGTCCGGGGAGAGGATAAAAACAGCGATGGAAATCGCGGGTGCGCTTGGGATGGACGTGAAGACAGGAGGAGAGGGGCTGAAGATAGATGCAGTGTAGGCGTGAGTGCTGAGGTGACCAATCGAATGACTTCGACATCTGGGCATTCAAAAACATTCCCTTTGATGGAGAAGAGGATAAGAGGGAAATATCCTGTTTACAAAATAGGCGATAAAATCGTGATAGATGGACCCGAAATAGTTATGGAGGAAACAGATGCGATCTGCATACACGCATTAGCGCCGTTGCTTCATTATGTAGTTGCATTAAGGGATGGTGCGGGACCGAGAGAGCTTGGATTGTCAAAAGAAAAGGATGTGGCATACATCCAATGCGTAGATCCGGGAGAGCCGTATACCGAAGGAGGAACTGTTATATTTAAATGCTCGCTAAGATTCCTAAGTTATCAGTATCAACTCGGCAGTCCACCTTTCAATTCCCTTAAATTTCATCAACTCTTCAAATGAACTTGCTCAATATTAGGTGGGGATTTTTGATGAAATCGCGTAAAAACACCATCGCAACTCAAATAAAACAGATTTACCACAACTTATTGAGCAAATACCTTCAAATGCTCCCTCATTATCCAATCTTTTAATCTTCTCCAAATCGTATCCATTAGTGACTTTCAATGCGAGTTCTAATCGCTCCTTTAAATATACTCGCTCCGATTCCCGGCGGTCTCAGACCGTAAAGTTTGTTTTTTATTGTTGTACATAAAGTATGACTTTCTTCATTTTATCCTTTCAAATCAAACGAAAATCCTTAGATAAAAAAGTCATACATGTTTGAATTATGGAAGAAGTAAT
>QMVO01000070.1 GCA_003661125.1 Methanosarcinales archaeon | reverse complement strand
TGGGCATGATTCTTCATTCTGGTCGCTTTCAAATGTCTCCTTAGAGGTTGTTGCAACAGTAAATGCCTATCACGTATATGGTGGAGCAGAGAACATAACGAATATGCTCAGATACATCGGAAAGGAGGTTTTAGGTCTGGATTATAAATACGATGACCCAAAAGAAACGATGTGGCAGGGATTATATCATCCGGATGCCGAAACTGCTTTCGAGAGCATAGAGGACTATTTCGCATGGTATAAACCTTCGCATAAACACAAGGTAGGCATTCTCTTCTTTCGTACATATTGGGCGAACAGGGACCTTGAGATCGTGAATGCATTAATTCGTGAATTGGAAAACGAGTTTGATGTAATTCCCGCTTTCTGCTATGGACTGGGTGATAAAGAATTGGGTGCTAAATCGAGCAGTGAAGTCATTGAAGCATTCTTCGTGAACAGGATTGATGCACTCATAAACCTTCAATCTGTCTTTCATGCTGGGAGCAATGAAGACTCTGTCGATGCATTGAAAGAACTCGATGTTCCTGTATTCCACCCACTGATGGCATACCACAGGACAGAAGAAGAATGGAGAGCGGATAGTCAGGGAATAAGCAGCATGGAGGTTGGCTGGAGTGTTGCGATGCCCGAATTAGAGGGCTTAATCGAACCGATAATTATCGGGGTATCAAGGAGGGATAGTGATAACGAAACAGTTTTTGAGTGGCATACGCAGATAGATGAAAGGGTGAAAAAGGTTGTGAATAGGGTGAAGAAATGGATAGAACTAAAAGAAAAACCAAAATCCGAAAGAAGAGTTGCATTCATCCTTCATAACAATCCCTGTGCAAGCGTTGAGGCAACAGTAGGGAGTGCAGCACATCTTGATGCCCTGGAAAGTGTAGCGAGGATATTGAAGAGCATGAAGGATGCAGGATATTCAGTCGAACCGCCAGAAAGTGGAAAAGAACTTATAGAGAATATTATGGATCATAAGGCAATTTCAGAGTTCAGATGGACAACAGTGGATGAAATCGTGGATAAGGGCGGCGCACTTGCGCTAATAAGCAAGGATGATTATGAGAAATGGTTTGATACCCTAAGCCAAAAAGTGAAGGAAAGAACATGTGAAGCGTGGGGCAATCCACCTGGTGAAGAGAAGAATGGTGTCCCAGCAGCAATGGTTTACGATGGTAAAATCGTGGTGACAGGCGTAAAATATGGAAATGCAGTAGTATGCACACAGCCGAAGCGTGGTTGCGCGGGTTCAAGATGCGATGGTCAGGTCTGTAAAATCCTTCACGACCCTGAAGTGCCTCCTCCTCATCAATATCTCGCAACCTATCATTATTTAGAAAATACTTTCGGTGCTGACGTGATTGTTCATGTGGGAACACATGGAAACCTGGAATTTTTGCCCGGTAAATCTGTTGCGCTATCCGAAAGCTGCTATCCTGATACCGCTATCGGAAATTTGCCTCATTTGTATATCTACAATTCTGATAATCCACCGGAAGGGACAATCGCAAAGAGAAGAAGTTATGCAACGCTTATAGACCACATGCAAACCGTTATGACAGAAAGTGGTTTATATGGCGATTTAAAGGAGCTTGAAGACCATATTGCAGAATATAACAAGACAAAAACATCGGACAAGGTAAGGGCACATGCTCTGGAGCACATTATTATTGATTTGATAAGGAAAACGAAACTGTCGGAGGAAATAAGACTTGACAAAAGATTAGAGAATGGGGATTCCTTAGAGAAAATAATAGAAATTGCACATGAGGCTATCACGCGCATATACAACACGCAGATTCCTGATGGTATGCATATCTTCGGTGAAGTTCCGGAAGGTGATAAGAAGGTTGAGTTCATCAACTCGATACTGAGGCACGATTCCGAGCTGAGGAAATTGATTTTTGCGCTTTTGGGACAGGATATCCAGCCTCCTGATGCAGGAAGCGAGTTTTTAGCCTGGGTGGATGGCATTGCAAAGGAGTTTATTTCTGCATTCCTGACTGAAGAGCACCCTTTGGACGCAGCGAAGAGGATATTAGGAGATAGGTTTGAGAGGAAAGAGGCGGAAAAGCTCTATTTGTTGTGGGAGAAGGTAATGGATATTTCTGCGAGGATAGAGGCATCGGACGAGCAGGGAAGTTTGTTACACGGCTTTGATGCTGGCTACATTGAACCAGGACCATCAGGGCTCATAACAAGGGGTAAGCTCGATATACTACCAACAGGCAGGAACTTCTATTCCCTCGATCCGTTCAAAGTTCCTACAAGAGGAGCGTGGGAGATTGGAAAGCGACTTGCGGATGGTGTAATAAGGAAATACGAGGAGGAGAACGGAAAGCTTCCGGAAAACATAGCAATGTACTGGATGGCTTCGGATATCATGTGGGCGGATGGCGAGCAGCTCGCACAGATAATGCATCTAATCGGTGTGGAGCCGGTTTGGAAAGATGGAAGGGTAAAGGAATACAGGATAATTCCTCTGGAAGAACTCGGTCGCCCGCGAATAGATGTCACAATAAGAGTGAGTGGAATTATAAGAGACTGTTTTTATAACTGCATCGAACTCTTAGACGAGGCAATTAGAGAGGTTGCAATGCTTGCTGAGCCCATAGAAAAGAACTATTTGAGAAAGCATGCATCGACATTGGAAAAAATGCGAGAAAGTATAGAAGAAAAAGGGAATGAATTTGCACGCATATTTGCAAGTAAGCCTGGCACGTATGGGAATGGCGTGAACCTGGCGGTATATGCATCTGCATGGAAGGAGGATACGGATTTGTCGGATGTGTTTGTGCACTGGAATGGATATGCATACGGGAAAAAAAATTTTGGTGTCGAAGCGCATGATAATTTTGTAACACAGCTTAAAACCGTTGATTTGACTTTCAACAAGACAGTTACAGATGAATACGACCTGTGCGGCTGTTGTTGCTATTTTGGAACACATGGAGGGCTAACCAATGCAGCGAGGGTGATTTCTGGTCGGGATGTATGCGCATATTATGGTGATACAAGAGACCAGGATAAGATAGAAGTAAGAAGCCTCGCAGACGAGGTGAGAAGAATTGTCCGGACGAAGTTGCTAAATCCAAAGTGGATAGAAGGGATGAAGCGTCATGGATACAAGGGTGCAGGGGACATATCAAAACGAATAGGAAGAGTTTATGGTTGGGAAGCGACAACACAGGAAGTAGATGACCGGATATTCGATGAGATTGCAAGGACGTTCGTTTTGGATGCGGAGATGAGGGAGTTCTTTGAAGAGAATAATCCATGGGCGCTTGAGGAGATTGGCAGGAGGTTGTTGGAAGCTTATGAGCGCGGATTATGGAAGGCAGACGAAGAAGTGATTGAAGGATTGAAGAGCGCGTACCTCGAGATGGAAGGATGGATAGAAGAGAAGATGGGCGAGGTAAAAGGCGATTTTCAAGGAGGAGCGATAGACGTGATGACGGTGGAAGAGTGGAAAGAGGCTGTTTCTGTGAAGAAGGTGGGTGAAGAGGTGGAATAAAAAAATGGAAGATAAAAACAAAAAATCAAATATCAAGAAGGTTATTTCCATTTTTTTCATCTTTTTTCTTCTTTTCCTTTTACTTTTCATCTCTGCCGTATCAGTAACGCTTGGCTCTTGTCCTATCACAGTCACAGAAGTGTATTCAATAATATGGCATGGACTATTTCAAAATCCCGAGACGACAAAAGAGATCGTTGTATGGAACTTGAGAATACCACGAATTCTCACGGGCATCATGGTAGGCATTAGTCTTGGTATTGCAGGAAGTCTCATGCAAGGAGTGCTTAAGAATCCGCTCGCATCTCCTTACACGCTTGGAGTCTCATCAGGTGCTGGGTTTGGTGCTGCTCTTGCCATAATTCTTGGTGTTGCCTCGGTTCCGATAATAGGTGAATACCCTGTAATAGGAACCGCTTTTATATTTGCTTTCATCACTTCCCTCTTCATCCTTTATTTGGCAAACCGTGTGGGAGCAACGCCTCTGGGGATTGTGGTTGTAGTAATTATGGGTATTGCAATGATATGGCTATTCACCACCTTGCGATCATTGATTTTATATTTTTGTGAGGTAGAAGCGGTAAGAGCAGCGGTGTTTTGGTCAGTTGGCAGTCTTGGAAGAGCTTCATGGGATAAGATTGTTTTCCACTTAAATCTAGGTCAAGTTTCTATACCCTTACCGGGTCCAGTGCCTGCCGTACTTGTAGTGTGTTGCATTCTTTTGCTTATTTCTGCACTCATATTAAAATTGCGGGACTTCGATACTATTGGTGTTGGATTTAAGCCAGAGAATAGCCCTGATGTGAAGGTTAAGCATGTTAGAACCTTTATAATAGCGATTGCGTCACTCCTGGTTGCGAGCACAGTGAGTTTCACAGGTGGAATAGCATTCATAGGATTGATCGCACCTCATATAGCGTATGTAACTGTAGGAAAGGATAACAAGTTTCTACTTCCTGCATCAGGTATTCTTGGCGCTTTATTACTCGTTGGAGCGGACATTGCGGCAAGGACGATTATAGCACCTGTTATTACCCCGATAGGTATAATAACAAGCTTAATTGGCGTCCCTCTATTCATTTATCTGCTGATTAAAATGATATTCCGCTTGGATGAGATGAAAACAGATGAAAATTAAAAGAATATGGATGGGGGATAGAAAATGAAACAAAAAGATAGAGATAGCAAAAAGGTCTTAAATTCGCCAATGGTAAGGGGTATGGTTGCTTTATTTGTTGTAATGACTTTCGTGCTTCTCGCAACTCCCGCGGCGGCACAAGAAGTAGAAGTCAGGGTCTGGGTTAATGCACCTGCGTATGTAGGGGTAGGAGAGACTTTTGATGCAATCATAAATGTGGGTTATATAAAAGATTTCAAGGCGGGACAGTTCGGCTTCTTCTTCAATTCAACTGTAGTGAACGTTACGGACGTTAAGGATGGACGCTTAGGCGAGACAACAATACCAGTAGAAGGATGGGAGTTTGTGGATAAAGACGCAATCCGAGTGACGTTCGATATTCCTGGAGACACCGGCGTAAGCGGTTCGGGCTATTTAGCAAAAATATGTTTTGAAGTTAAGGGGATAGAAGGGGATAGAAGTATATTGAATCGGTTAGAAATGCGTGCGAGATGCTCGGGATAGACCCTTTGGAGGTAGGAAATGAAGGAAAGGTGGTTATGGGCGTGGTGAAAGAGCGAGCAGAAGATGTGCTTGATGCACTGAGAGGAACAGAAAAGGGAAAAGAAGCGGAGATAATTGGTTCTGTGACGAAAGAGATAAAAGGAGTGGTGATGAAGACACGAGTCGGTGGGAGAAGAATTGTGGATCCTCCAATAGCCGATCCGGTACCGAGGATATGCTGATGTCCGATATAAATAATTCCTATTCCGAACGGGGTTTTGTTCTTGAAAGGAGTTTATTTATTATTAAATGAAGACCATTACTTATATTTATTCTAATTTAATTTAAAGAAATTGATGGCATAATGAAAGGAGTGTGTAATCGAATATGCCTGTAATAAGATTACCGTACGAAGATTTGGAAAACCTTACCGGTGTACGCATCGAAAAGATAAAGGAAAGGCTACCACTGATGTGTGCAGACGTAGAACGGATGGAAGCGGATTATATGGATGTGGAGTTTTTTCCCAACCGACCTGATTTATTCAGTGTCGAGGGTGTTTCCCGTGCTCTAAAACAATTTCTGGGCGTCAAACCTGGATTGGTTAGTTACAAAGTGGATAAGTCAGGCATCGAGATGGTTGTGGACGCTTCGGTTCTGGACGTGCGACCTTATATCGTTTGTGGAGTGGTGAAAAACTTGCGGTTGGATTCGAGTACGATAGAATCGCTGATGCTCTTACAGGAACATTTGCACCGTGGGATAGGACGAAATCGCGAAAAAGTTTCGATTGGCGTGCATGACTTAGCGAAGGTGAAACCACCATTCAGGTATCTTGCAGTCGATCCTCTGTTCTCTTTTGTTCCACTTGACTACGAGGAAGAAATGACGATGGATGAGATTTTAAAGCGACATCCAAAAGGGATTGCATTCCGCTACATTCTCGAAGATAAGCCAAAATATCCATTGATTCTGGATTCAGCCAAAAATGTTCTTTCTTTTCCTCCTATTATCAATGCAGAGCTGACGCGCGTGACAGAATCCACAACGGACATCTTTATAGATGTTACGGGCTTGGATGTGAACGTCTCGATTGCACTCAATATTATAGCATGTGCACTTGCAGAGCGTGGGGGGCAGATTCAGTCGGTGCTGCTTCACTACCCGTGCCCAGAAGGTGAAGAGGAGAAAGAAACGCCTTGTTTCGAGCCTGAGGAGATGGAAATATCTGTAAAGGAAGTCAATTCGCTCATAGGTATTGACTTGAGTGTGGAGGAATGCAAGAGATGCTGTGAGCGAATGGGGCTTGGTGCAGAAGTGTTGGGGGCGATGAGAAAGAGAAGCGGTGAAGAAATGCTGGTTGTGAAGATACCGGCTTATCGGTATGATGTACTCCATCCATGGGACATAATTGAAGACATCGCTATTGGTTATGGATATGACAGGATAGAGCCAGAGATTCCAGGGACGATGGTTATAGGCGAAGCGCATCCGATAGAGGATAAAGAGGGAGCGGTGAGGGGAATAATGACCGGTTTGGGATATTTTGAGGTCTTGACTTTTACACTTACCTCGGAGAAGAGACAGTTTGAGTGGATGGGACGAAAGAGCAGAGCAGAAAAGGTAGGAGTGGCATCGCCAATAAGCCGTGAGCATACTATGCTTAGATGTTCTATTTTACCGAATTTACTGGATATTCTTTCGCTTAACAAGCATCGGGACTTACCACAGCGGATTTTTGAAGTGGGTCCGGTAGTGTTAAGCTTCAAGGAGAAATACAGGCTTGCTGCGGTCTCGACACATGCATCAGCGAACTTCGCAGAGGTTAAGTCGGTGGTGGATGTGGTACTGAAGGAGCTGAGGCTAAAAGATGCAGCCTTGGTGGAATCAGAAGATGGCGCATTTTTAGAAGGTAGAAGAGCGGATATTCTACGGGATGGTAAGCATATAGGCGTCTTTGGTGAGCTGCATCCCGAAGTAATTCTTAATTTTGGGCTTAACTATCCGGTAGTGGGGTTTGAGGTGGATATATAAAGAGAAAAAAATTCACATCAGTTAAAATTCACCTCCCAACCGATACCTTTTTATTCCCATCCAACTGTATTTTTATATGTAATACATTCTAAAGGAGGAAAAGGTATGAAGAAATGGGAAATTGGTGTGCTCATCGGCTTTTTTGCAATTTTCACAATACTCTTTTTCTCTGTTGAACAGGAAAGACCATGGGAACCAAAAACATCAAAAGTGGGTGAAATAGTATGGATTGACGAGGTTGGTATCAGTGTTGATTCAGTATCGGTGCCCAAGTGGAACACCTTACCTCGTACTTTATCATCAGTATAAGGATTATATTAATTTATCGCCAGACGAAGGAGAGCATATCTCGATTGTATATAAAATGCCCACAAACGCTGTTCCTGAAAAATTCCATTATAGCATTGATAATTCAAAAATTGGTATGGAGAAGTAATATTAAAGAAATAGAGAAAAATGAGCGAAGAAGTTAAACATATGATGTGGAAATATCTTATGAAATATACTACTTGGCATTACATTATTGGTATTTGTGTATCCTCTCCAAATTGATTGGTAATGCACTGAAGATATACTACTCCCCAGAGTTATCCCCAAGTCAGACATACTATCCAGTCATACACCGATAATCAATATTCTACTGCACTACGTGGTAT
>QMVO01000069.1 GCA_003661125.1 Methanosarcinales archaeon | reverse complement strand
GAGAGTAATTGTAACGTCTTAACTGACCATAAAGTTTGCGACCCTGTCACTGGATCTACCGGGCTAAAATCGTTGTTGTGTAAGGTAGAGAAAGTCTGAAATGATTTGTAAAAATGAAATGGGAAAATACGTTAATGGCGTATGAAGAGAATATAAAAAGCAGAAGTTTTTGGGACTGGATAAAGGCACATACATCATTTATGAAACCTTTACACAGATATGAAGGGTTTTTAGAATTGAACGAACGGAACATGACCTTTACTGGAAAAGATGTAAAGGTGGACAAAGATTTTAATTTAGAGATTTTTGTAAATTTTCAACGCAAATATGGGATGAGAAATTCTGATAATAAAGAGGTTTACGAGAAATTAAAAAATTCTTTAGAATAATATGACGAACTCGCAATGAAAAAAGGGGGAAAATGATGTCGCTCACGCCAGCTTTCGAAATAGGTTTATGGAATGCCTGGATTTTCATGTTCTATCATCAATTATTGTGTATTATTTTATTGGGATCAAAAGGGCTGCTCATAAAAAGCAGTGCCGCTACTCCGCATAAAAACATCCGGAAGAAGATTGTCACTTTCCTGGGACTGATTTATTATCTCGCTTTAATATACTCTGTTTTCTTACCGTTAAAGTTAGGGACGATGTGGTTTTACATAGGACTCCCTGTTGCTTTATCAGGATTGATTATGTACACGATAGTTACGATGAATTTTGCTACTACACCACTTGATGAACCCGTTACCAAGGGGCTGTATCGTTATTCACGAAATCCGCAGTATCTCACAGAATTTTTGATGTTTATAGGTGTGAGTATAGCCTCTGCTTCATGGATTTTTCTGTTGTTTTCGATTGTATATGAAATGTCCATGCTCAGTTTCGCGAGTTCTGAAGAACGTTTCTGCCTTGAGAAGTATGGCGATGCCTATCGTGAATATATGAATAAAACACCGAGATATGTAGGGATACCAAAATCGGAGAAAAAGTGACTAATATTCGTCTGTCGTTTTTGTTTACGAGACGCTACACGCCATTGCAAAAATACGGAGGTTATATAAGTCACGGTATTAATAGAACTTCGGGTTTTGTCGTGGCACAATTGTTGTTGGTGTAATAAAGAGAATGAGAAGGTTGTCAATTCGCCTGTAATTATTGCGATGCAAATATATTTATTGGTTGATTGATATGGATATGAAATGAGGTGAAAAAAAATGGAAATACCAACTTTATCGGAAGAAGAGAAATGGGAGATGATGCGCGAGATATTCGTGCTGAACAAGCAAGTAGATATTGGCTTTATCATGCAAATGGGGACGGAGAAGATGAGTGAATATGCGCAAATGACCGCGCAGCAATATGCAGATATGTTGCGGGCACAGGGCAGGGATAATGCAATTGGCTTTGCGATGAGCGAAGCGATAGTCCGTAAGAATTTAATGGGAAGCGATGTTGAAGTTGAGGGCAATCCTGGCGAAGCGACATTAAACCTGAAGAGGGACGGATTCCTGATGACGGCGATAAATCTAATAAAAAAAGGACTGTTGCCTATAAGTAAAGAAGAATTTCAAAGAGGATGCATTGAAGGCTATTTCAAACCGAGAGCGGAGAAACTGGGTTTGGAATTGGATGTAGAATATACAGATGAAGGATACAAGATAAAGATATCCAAAAAGTAAACCATGAAAGGAGATAAATAGAATGCCAACAATAACGCACTTTATAGTGCCGGCAAATGACATGGAGCGAGCGAAAAAGTTCTACGCCGAATTATTTGACTGGAAAATTGAAAAATTTCCAGGACCAATAGATTACTATGCGATTACTACCACCGATGAAAAGGGTGAGAAAGGTCTTTGTGGTGGACTGGCAAAAAGAGAAGAACCACAAGAGGCAATTGTCAACTATGTTGACGTTCCGTCAGTGGATGAGTATATTGCCAAAGTAAAAAAACTCGGCGGTAAAGTAGTGGTTCCCAAGACGGCAGTGCCCGGTATAGGATATGGTGCCGTTTGCATTGACACGGAGAATAATACCTTTGGACTCTGGGAATGCGATGAAGAGGCAAAATAGCTGAATAAGCGGTGGTTCGGAACTCTGTGTCGCTTCGCTCTTTGCCTCGCCTTCGGCTCGGTCATATAACACGGTGTATGCGGTTCGCTATCGCTCACCCAAATGCTCACTTCGGGGTGCAAAAATAAATAATATTTGGGCCCACCGTTTGGTCTATCATTCAAATCCCAATAATAATATTCGGCTATAGAGCTCGACAAGAACTGATCAAAGCTACAACTAAAGAATAAGGAAAATAGATGTCCCTTCGTTCGTACTATCGTCTAACAGCGGATAAAAGGCTACGGTGCTATGCACCTTCGCCCAAATTGCCTTCGGCAACTTCTTTTATCCGCAAAACGTTATACGCAATCGGATACGGGATGAAAATAAAGACAAAATATCGCAAGAAGTAAAGAAAATGATAAAAACAAAACTATTTAGGGAGGGTCAGGATATGGATGAGAAGAACTTAAGGATTTATGGAGTCTGTGGTATTATCTCCACGCTTCTAATCACGGCTGCCAATATAGTTGGAGCTCTTCTAAGACCAGGATATTCAAGTGTCACGCAGGCGATCAGCGAATTGATTGAAGCTGGCGCACCTAACAAGATACTTTTAGATACAATGCTATTTGGTTTTCCATGCCTTAGTGATCCCGTTTTCCTATGGGCTGCATAGAGCAATAAACAACGGAAAAGGAAGCAAAATAGCCCCTATTCTGCTTGCGGGTGCGGGCGTTTTAGGTGTTATATTGACGCTCTTTTTCCCTTGTGACCCGGGATGCGAACCAGTTACGTTTCGAGGAATCATGCACATTCTGATAGCTATCCCTATGGGCTTTCTAATATTATTTGCAATTCTAGCCTTTTCAAGACGATTGAAAAACGACAAGGAATGGAATATTTACAGTAGGTATTCCCTTATTACATTTATTGTCGGCATATTGTTAGGCATATCAACAGTTGTGTTGGCGAAAGCTTCGATTGGCGGCCTCCTAGAGAGAATACTTACCGCATCTTATCTGCAGTGGTACGTAATCATGGGAATGGCACTTATTCGACGCAAGCCTCGATTATCCCTTGTTAAGTTATACCGCCCAAATAGGAGTTGAACGCCTGATATAAAAACGAAGGTAAAAATCATCCAAGCGTTCAACAGCGTGTTTGCGGTTCGCTTCGCTCACCCAAATGCTTTGCACTTCGCAAACATGTGGAACGTTATATGAAATCCGCAAATATTGAATGAAAGGAGCTGAACAAAAATGATAAAAATTGTGCTAATCATTTTGGGGGTAATCATTGCTCTAATAGCATCTGCCCTCACCACCGGCAACATCACATTCAACAAAAAAGTAAAAAATGAGGTTGGGGACCTTTTTAACAAGAGCAAAGAAACAATACCGGAATTCGTTACTGAAACAGATATGGAAGGATTGCCTGAACCTGTTCAAAAATGGCTAAAAAACTCACAGATCAAAGGTAAAGAGAAAATATTTGCTGTCAGACTAAAGCAGAAAGGCTTGATAAGAACCAAAGAAGGGCAACCGTGGATGCCTGCTGAAGCGGAGCAATACCTCACAGTGGACGAACCCGGATTTATATGGAAAGTTAAAGTCATAATGAACCCGCTTTTATATCTTGTTGGGAGGGACAAATACTATGAAGGTAAAGGAAACATACTCATTAAGCTCCTTTCCTTGATAACTGTTGTGAATGCCAGCGGAAAGGAAATAGACCAGGGGACGATGTTACGATATCTCGGCGAAATAGCGTGGTTCCCAACAGCAGCTTTGAACGACTACATAAAATGGAAAAGTATCGATTCGAATTCAGCCAGGGCAACCATGAGCTATGGAGGAGCTACAGCATCAGCGGTGTTTAACTTTAATGAGAATGGTGATGTTATTAGCTTTGTTTGCAAAAGATATATGACTGAAAACGACCGGTACAGCTTAGAAAATTATTCAGTCTATCTGAAGGATTATAAGGAATTAAATGGTATAAGGATTCCCACCAAGGGAGAAGCCGTCTGGAATTTAAAAACAGGAGATTTCAGTGTTTATAAGTTTGAGATTACTGAGATCGAATACAATAAACCGTTAGTTTATTAGGTGTTTTAATGCGAAACAGAGCGTATCCGGCTTCGGCGTTTCACACTCTGTCTAAATTTCCTTTCGGGGAACTTCAGATAGCTCGGAAGGATTTTCATGCTTTATCATCAATTATTATGTGTTGTTTTAATGGGGTCAAAAGGGCTGCTTATAAAAAGCAGCGCCGCTGCTCCGCATAAAAACACTGGTAAGAAAATCGTAACTTTTTGGGGACTAATTTATTATCTTGCCCTAATATACTCCATTTTTCTGCCATTAAAAATAGGGACGATGTGGTTTTACATAGGACTCCCTGTTGCTTTATCAGGATTGATTATGTACACGATAGTTCCGATGAATTTTGCTGCTACACCACTTGATGAACCCGTTACTAAGGGGCTGTATCGTTATTCAGGAAATCCGCAGTATCTAACAGAATTTTTGATGTTTATAGGTGTGAGTATAGCCTCTGCTTCATGGATTTTTCTGTTGTTTTCGATTGTATATTCTATTTCCATGCTTAGTTTCGCAAGTTCTGAAGAACGTTTCTGTCTTGAGAAGTATGGTGATATGCCTATCGTGAATATATGAATAGAACACCGAGGTATATAGGGATACCAAAATCGGAGAAAAAGTGATTAATATTCGTCTGTCGTTTTTGTTTACGAGACGCTATACGCCATTGCAAAAATACGCAAGTTATTTATCTACCCTCATCTATCTAAAAGTCAAGAAGTAAAAAATGATTGAACGCAAAAATGAAAGGGGGTTGAAAACATGAAGAAATATGATCCCAAGGTTACACCCTGGCAGGTGGCAGAACAGGATTTCCCAAAGGATAGTGCCTTAGAGGAGAAGTTCAAATTCTTGCTCAGGTATGCGATCCTCGCCCCTTCGGGACACAATACCCAGCCCTGGAAATTTAAGCTTCAGCCTGACGGTGTGTTCATTTACGCGGATTACACCAGACGTCTCCCTGTTGTGGACCCCGACAACCGTGAACTGGTCATCAGTATCGGTGCAGCGATTATGAATCTCCGGGTCGCTGCAGCGCACTTCGGCTATGCCTGTGACGTGCAGTATCAGCCGAAAGCGAATACACCAGAATTGTTGGCGTATGCCAGGTTATCCGAAAGTAGTCAAATTGACCCTGAGCTGAAAAAGCTTTTTCCGACTATCGTTCAACGACGCACCAACCGCATTGCGTACGAAGTGGGGTCTTTAGCCGAAGGCGAACTGGAAAGACTTCAGAAACTCACTACCGGTAAAAAAGCTGCCATTCGTATCGTTACAGACAAAGCGATACAAGCCAGCATTGCTGAACTGGTCTCCCAAGGCGATCACATTCAGATGTCTGATCCTGTATTTCGCCAGGAATTAGCGTCTTGGGTTCGTTCCAATTGGACCCAGCGAGGTGATGGCATTGCTGCGTACGGTTTTGGAATTCCGGGAATCATCTCATGGATGGGACCCTGGTTTATGCGAACTTTCGACCTGGGGAAACCTCAGGCGAAAAAGGACTATCAATTCGCTAAAGAAGCTGCCGCACTTATCATTGTGCATGGCGAGGACACCAAAGAAAGCCTGCTGGAAGTGGGAGAAATGTTCGAGCGCTTTGTCCTGACTGCTACTTCAATGGGACTGCAGTATGCCTTCTTGAATCAGCCGATTGAAGTGTGGGATCTGAGGACAAGACTGCGGGCAATTTTGGGGCTCGCGGATTTGCCTCAACTCTTGTTTCGCATCGGCTACGCTGAGCCTCAAAAACGCGCCATGCCACGGCGTCCACTCGATGCCGTTTTGATTGAATTTTCAAAGACAGGGGAAAAGGAAATGGCTTTATGAAAATTACCATTCTAAACGGCAATCCAAATGCTAACAACGTTAAATTTGATAATTATCTGAAAGAGCTGTCTGATTTATTGGAATCAAGCAATCATACAGTAACTATCTTGAAGTTAAGAGAGATGGACCTCAAATACTGCATGGGTTGTTTTGGCTGCTGGGTAAAAACGCCAGGGGAATGTGTAGTGGCAGATGACTCACGTGATATATGTCGTGAATACATAAATTCTGATTTTGTGCTATTTGCCTCACCTATCATCATGGGATTTACGAGTGCCCTACTCAAAAAAGCACATGATAAGCTTATACCACTGATTCATCCATATTTAGAGATAGTTCGGAATGAATTTCATCATTTAGCCAGATATGAGAAATATCCCATGATAGGTCTTCTGCTTGAAAAAAGTAAAGGTGCCGATGAGGAAGACATCAAAATTATCTCAAACATTTATATGCGAGATGCTATTAATCTAAAGACTTCATTTTGTTTTACAAGGCTTACAACTGATCCTGTTGAGGGGGTAGCAAATGAAATTAACCGTCTTTAATGGGTCTCCTCGGGGCAAAGGCAGCAGTACTCGAGTCCTTCTGGAGCACTTTTTACATGGCTTTATGACAGCAGGTGGAAATACCTACGAACTGGTCTATTTGAACCGTGTAAGGGAGGGGGATAAGTTTGTAAACTTGTTCCAGGAGGCAGAACATGTCTTATTGGCGTTCCCTCTTTATACCGATTGCATGCCGGCAATTGTAAAAGCGTTTATCGAGTCGCTTGAATCGCTTTGCGGCCGAGAAGGCAATCCGGACATTGGGTTTATGGTGCAGGGTGGCTTCCCAGAAGCAATTCACTCACGATACGTAGAAAAGTATCTGGAAAAACTTGCATCGCGTTTAGGCTGCAGATACGTAGGAACCATCATCAAGGGTGGCTGTGAGGGCATACGGGCGAGACCTGCCAAGAGGACCAGAAAGCTCTTCGAGTCATTTTACCAGCTTGGACAAATTTATGGTGAGACAGGACTGTTTGACGGGGAGTTGGTTCATACGTTGGCGCAACCGGAGAGATTGCCAGGACTACTTGCCATGCTTTTCAAGTTATTGGTTAAGACCAGATTCTTCATGTCCTACTGGGATAACATGCTCAAGGAAAACGATGCATACGAAAAACGATTCGACAAACCTTATGCAAGGTGATCTGCGTAAAAAATGATTGAGAAATTACAATTAAAGGGAGGTGTAAGCGAACCAAGTTCGGATATACCACTAAATTGGAGAGATATGCAAATTGAGTTCGGATATAAGTTGTTAAGTGAAATGCCCGATGCACCAAAAATAGGGGTAGAAGGTGAAAATAATGGTATTGGAATTTCTAAATGAAAATAGCGGAGCTTTTGCTGTGGCATTTTCGGCGGTTGTAGCCATCGCAACTATAGTATATGCTATTTTAACATGGAGATTAGTCTCAGAAACTAGAAAAATGAGAGTGGCACAAACAGAACCAAGAGAATATGTTGGATAAGCTCACTAACAACTCTGACATGAACAATACAAAGGAGGTCTGCAAGGATGTATGTGAAACAGGAGAAAAGAAAGAAGATTTCAGTATGAAAAAGGAGATTATGACTCTTGGATTAGGAATATTAATATATGCGGGAGCTTTAGTATTCAAATTGCCCTTCTGGTTGGGATTATCCCTATTTTTGTTGAGCTACATCATTATCGCGGGAGATATAGTCTGGAAGGCTATTAGAAATGTATTTCGCCGAGAAGTCTTTGATGAAAATTTCTTGTTGACCGTGGCTACAGCAGGAGCTTTTGCAATAAAGAAATTTCCAGAAGCCGTGGCAGTTATGCTGTGTTTTAAAATTGGTGAACTGCTTCAGGATATAGCATTAACTCGCTCTCGAAAATCAATTAAATCTTTAATGGAGATAAGACCGGATTATGCAAATTTAAAGATAGACGGGGGAACAAAAAAAGTAGCCCCCGATGCGGTCAAT
>QMVO01000068.1 GCA_003661125.1 Methanosarcinales archaeon | reverse complement strand
GGTCATATCCCACAAAGTGGAGTGTAGTATCCTTTCTCTTCTCATACTTCTGTCTTAACTCAGATAATAAGAGTGATCGTAGCACATAATCAAAGAGAGATCCCTCATGGATAATAAACCCCCTTGTTCATATGCTTCAGTTAGCAATCTTGCCCCCTATGTCCTGGACGATTTCCTCTCTATTGACACCAATGCAGTATTTTTCTTATCCTCTTCGCTTATCAGGGTTAGAGTAACCGGAACGAATTTTTGGTTCCCTCTGGTTGGTGGGGTTTCCTTACTTAATGCCAGCCATCGCATCTGACCTAACTTTATCTTAACAATATCGCCAGAAAAGACTTAGAATATGGGGTAACTATACCAATACATTCTGGGAAAAAAGAAAAAATAGAAAAGCTTAAATATATAGAGGCTATCGAAAAATATGGGGAAGATTTTTTCATAGGTGGGGCTTCTTTTGGAGACAAATTTATATATAATCAAAAATATAAAATAAAACATAGGTGATAAAAATGGGTGAAGAAGGCAAAAAGGAAATGAAGACGATAGAGATAGATCCAAAGGGGATGAAATCGGGAATTTGCAGAATAGACTCTTCATTGGGCGAAAAATTAGCTATATGCAAGTCAGATGATGGTAAAATCAGGATATTCAAGGTAGAAGAGTAGTGTAATATGTCATCTCCATTTCGCTTCCTTTTTAGGAGAGAGAAAGCAGAATTAGTTTTGGATGATACTAAATTTAAAGTGTGTGAAGGCAAAGTAGTTTCTAATATGGAATTGGAAGAGGGTAAAAAACGAGAAATGGTTAGTGCATTTGGATGAAAAGGGTAAGTTCAGTATAAAGAAATTGGAGTAGAGTCTATAGCCAATATTCGATATACGATGTTATCTTTACCTGGTTGTGTTTTTTAGCCGCATTTGTATGCTGGATTTGTGGATGGTTAGTAAAGGAGGAGATATAATGAGAGTAAACAACAAAGCGGATGCCTCGCAATTTATTGCAGGGTGGCGAGGATGGGGCTTTTGTGAGTTTTTTGAGCTGATAGAAATTCTCTAACGGAGGGGTAGTGTCTTTATCGTTCTCATAAAAAATCAGCCAAAACTTGCTTTTCTATCCTCTCTGCGGCGAAATCAGCAATGTCTTTGAGTTTCTCCTTTGCTCCAGAATCTTCAAGCCCCTCTATACAGCTTTTTGCCCTCCTTATGAAGTCGTTGGATAGTCGGATTGCATAGTTAATCGAGCCGGAATGTAGAAAAATTTCCCTGATCCTGTCAATATCGGAACCGCTGATGTCTCTTTTCTTTGATAAAACCCCCGATATATATTCCTTTTCTGAAGGACGTGAATGGTTTAATGCATGAATGACAAGAATGGTTCTTTCACCATTTTTGATGTCCAGCCCCATGGGTTTTCCTGTTTTCGCAGGGTCACCGCAGATATCCAAAATGTCGTCCTGGATCTGAAATGCAATGCCCAAATTTTTACCATAATTGCAAAGATTCTCGATTTCTACTTCGTTTCCACCACCGAGCATGGCGCCTGCTTCTGTGCTCGCCACAAATGTAGAAGCGGTTTTCAGCGCCGCTACCTCAAGGTACGATCCCTCCGTCACCTCCTGTAAGTTCCTCATCCGCAGCGTGAACTCCAGGTACTGCCCCATAGCGACGTTGGAAACAGCACTTGAAATCAGTCCCACTACCTCAGGCACTTCGCATCTCGCCAGCATCTCACAGGAAAGTCCAAACAAAAAATCTCCGATGACTATTGCCCTTTTTTCGCCATATCTTGCGGGATTGGATGGATTTTTCCTGCGTATGGAATTCTCATCTATTATATCATCGTGAACCAGAGAAGCATTATGGAGGAGTTCAATAGCTATGGCTGCGGATAAAGCCTTGTCCCTTGAGCCGCCCACGACTTCCGCGGATAGAAGGCAGATGATGGGGCGAAGTCTCTTTCCTCCGGTATCCATGATATAATTCAGCGCATCGTATAAAATTTTATTTGAGCATCCTCGCATCTTTTGCTCAATAACCTCGGTTAACTTGCGGTTGAAGTACTGTACTTCCACTTGAAACTCCCTTTCCTTCATTTCTATTCCTTATTATGGAATTCTCTTATAAAAAGTCACACTAATTTCTCACATGCACCTATGAAAAAATCCAAAATCGCAATTATGGAGTTCATTCATACTTGGATGGACATTTAACCAGTAGTTGCGTTGCATCCACGTGATATGGTGAAACTGGCTTACCGATGACCACTATTTTTTGCCCCTCTTTGAGGCCTTGTGGTTGCACTCCGGAATAGGTCACTGCGATTGTAGATTGTCCGTCAGTGAGGTTGAAGAGGAGGGAACCGTCTTCTTTCAGATTAAGAGACCCCGTGGCAACAGTGTCTAAAATTTGAACTTCTTTGCCAATGTATTGTTCATTCCCTGCGACCTGCGAGACCGTTAGATACGGATTGATATAAGACGTAAAGGCATCGTATGCGAAAATTGCGCTTAGAGCGACTAAAACGATAACGATAACGTGAATCGCCTTGATTTTCATTTTCCCCTTTTACCTCCTTCCAAAACCGCTATCCTCTCTCTAAGCACAGACAGCCGTCTGCCAAGCCATATAAAGAGAACTAAAAGAGTCGTCCAGTAAATAACAGAAACGAGGAATACTTCATACATTTCCTTTTTCAACACCTCCTTTTTCGTGAATTAATACGTTTACACGGTCTTCCAAAGACCATACAGTGAACGTAGTAATCAAAAGATAAACGAAGAAGAGAGAAGCTGCAATGAGGCATAAAAACAAACTTGCGGTCATTGTTGGAGTCATAAAAATCTCAGTCGGGGTGGCTATTTGAGGATGAAGCGAAGGTAACAGCATTATAGACAAATAACTCAAGGGAATAGTGGCAAAAGCCAGAATGTTGTACACCGCACCTATTATTGCTCTTTTCTCAATGCTTCCGATGGAAAGCTTTAAAGAAATATAGCCCATGTATGCAATCCAGAGTATGAGCGTAGTTGTTTCTCGCGGGTCCCAGTTCCAATAGCTTCCCCAAGCTGCTTTCGCCCATATCGAGCCAGAGATCAGGGCTATTGCACCATAGACCAACCCTAAAACCGCGGATACTTCCGCTACTCCATCATACCCTCTTCGCCTCTTCGCTAAATACGTTATGCTGGCGAGAAAGGAGATGAAAAAAGCGAGGTAGCAAACCCAGGCAACTGGCGCATGCACATATAAAATTCGGTAAAGGTCCCCCATAGTCGCTTCTGGAGGTGCCCAGAGATAAGCCGCATAAGAAGCGCCTACGCTCACCGCTGCCGCGATGCAAAGCAGAATATCTCGCGTCGATATCATCATTTTCTTTATTACGCCTTACCTTAATATAAAAATGTGTGAATATAAAATTCGCTTACAGGAGATAACAAATGCATAACAACAACATAGCAGTAAAAATCACAGCAGTCTCAAAGAGATACGGTTACTTACAGGCTTTAAAATCCGTTTCGCTGCGAATAAAAAAGGGCGAATTCTTGGTCTTTTCCGGTCCCAACGGAGCAGGGAAAACAACACTGCTGAAAATAATCGCCACGCATATCTCGCCATCTTCGGGCACAGTGAAAATATTTGGTGCGGATGCGCTTAAAGGTAGCGAAACAAGAAGAAGAATTGGATTAGTAACGCATGAGAGTTTTCTTTATGACGAGCTGAGCATCAGGGAGAATTTGCTCTTTTATGCGAATCTGTTCTCCGTAAAAGAGGAGGACTTCCTCGATACGGTTGATTTTTTGGGTTTGAAACGCTGGTATGATGTGCCTGTGAAGCAACTGTCACATGGATTGAGGAAAAGGGCAGACATCGTAAGGGCGTTGATTCATAACCCGGATTTAATACTGCTTGACGAACCTTTCGCAGGACTGGATACGAAAACATGCGATCTTCTTATAGATTACTTCAAAAGCCAGGAAGGAACGGGAAAGACGCTATTAATATCGTCTCATTCCCTGGAGTGGTCAAAGAAAATTTGTGATAAGGTGGTCATGCTTGATAAAGGAAAAATAGTCGGAGAAATGGCATTTTAAAAGGTAACAATGAACATATTTTGGCAAGCATCTTTTAGAATAGCGGAGAAAGACCTGCGTACTGAGTTCCGGCGGTCTTATGAGGTTCTCTCAATACTTACTTTTTCGGTGGGTTCCATTCTGATTTGCAGCTTTGCGTGGGGTGGCGGAGGCGTGGTAGAACCTGAAGTGGCGGGAGCTGCACTCTGGATAATCCTTTTCTTTGCCAGTATTCTTGCATTTACCACTTCTTTTACGCGAGAAGCAGACCGAGGAACGCTCGGCGGTTTGAAAACCCTGCCCTGCTCACCGTTAGCAATTCTTTTCGGGAAAATTATTTATGGAACAATGCTGCTTTTTTTTGTGGAATGTGTATTAATTCCTTTTTCCATCATCTTTTTAAACCTTGATTTAAGCGGAAGATTTCCGGATCTCTTGTTTGTATGCCTTTTAGGTGCGGTAGGGCTCTCGTTTGCAGGTTCCTTTGTTTCCGGACTCGTGATGTTCTCAGAAGGTAAAACCTTACTACTTTCTTTTCTCCTTATCCCCATTTGTATGCCAGTCCTTTTACCATCAGTCATGGCAACGAAGGAAATCATCGGAGGTTCGGGCATAACAGAAGTAGTGCCGGAATTGAGACTGCTAACCGCCTTTCTTCTCCTCATAACTGCGATAATGGTTCTTACTTTCGAGTTCGTACTGGAAGAGTAAATGGATGTATAGCCGAAGTAAGAAATAGAAGCGATGCTTGAATAGAATAGCCATTGGAAACTATTTGCCGGGAATCGCATCAATAATCCCGGCAATTTCGTCTTGCGAGAAGTTGTGTGGTATAATATAGAACACCCACTCTCGGTCAGCCCAGAAGTAGTGTGATACGTTGTTTGAAGAAGTTTGATACACCTTTTTCTTAGCGATTGGCACCTCTTTCAGCTCGGACGCCCAACTACCACCCCATTTTCGCATACCTGTCACCATTTTCTCGGTTTCTCTACTCGCAATTGTTTCGTTTGGATACAGAGTCGTCCACAGGGTCAAAAATTTGTCTTTTTTTATATAATGCACGATTGCTACATCCTTAACATGTTCGATACTGCCAGTATGCGATTGCTTTACACGCTGCAAGGCTTCTACACCGCTGGATACCACTATTTTCTTCATGTCAAGCACTTCATTCGGAGCGATTTCGGATGCATTCACGTCCACCTCAAGCGGTGGCGGGGTATGATAAAAGGAATACGCCAACACCACCGCCGTTACCAGGAGGATGACGGTCAGAATGATTTTTTTGTTCCTGCTGCTCATTATTTCAGGTATTTACACTCCTTTTCGTTGATTTCCCTTTCATCTTTACACCGCTTTTATAGCGTGCCTGATGCATAAATTTCAATCACTTTCCTTCTTTCCATTTTATTTCATCAAAACCTCTTTGGTAATGCTCGTTCATGCAGCTTCAAGGCGAGGAGCAAGAACAATGCGGAATATACGAACAACGCGATGAAGTCAACGTAAATAGGATAGTAGGCATAGCCCTGAATGGAGAACCGCGCCAAATCCGTGAAATAGGTCAACGGCGATAGAGAAGCCACAGCAACACCCCAGCCCGGCATTTGCTCCATCGGGATAAAGATACCACTGATGAAGATCACGGGAAACTTCACAAACGTGGAGAGCATCATGATATTCGAGACCAAACTTGTCGGCGGGGCGGAGAAGAGCAAGCCAAGCGATGAGAAGCAGAACGCAGAAAAGAGAACAGCAATAATCAAAATAACCGGGCTCTTCACGCTAACTCCCAGTGCTGCACCCACAGCAACAGGAACTGCCGAGATGCACGCACCGAATATGAAAGAAGCAAGTATATCCCCAGCTATCAGGGTTCTCACCGTTATGGGGCAGGAAATAAGCCGCTCAAGCGTCTTCATCTGTGTCTCCGAGGGCATAATCACAGGCGAAACCGAGGTAGAAGTAAAAAATAAGGTCATTGCCATTAGTCCAGGTATAAGAAATGCTGCTGGCAAATTCCTACCTATGTAAAAAGCGAGGAACAGGAAGAGGGGGGTTAATATCCCGAAGATGACCACCGGTCCTTTGAAATAATACATCCGAATGTCCTTCCTGGCTATCACCCAGATCTTACTGCTCATTTGAGCCTCCTGTAAGTTTCACGAAAACATCCTCCAGAGAGGGAGAATGAACGTTTAAATTCTTTATCTTCAACCCGTTAAGCATTGCAAGCTCAACAATCGAGCAAATCACTTCGTGCGGCTCTGTTGTATAAATCCTGTAGCTATCACCTACACGCTCTGGATTGAAATCCAACATACTCTTATCCACCGCTTTGTCGAATCTGACTTCTATTGCCAATGAACCTCCTATCTTGGTTCTCAAATTTTCCGGGCTATCTATGGTGACCATTTTCCCCTTGTTTATTATACCGACACGAGTGCAGAGCTCGCCCACTTCCTGCATGTTGTGAGAGGTGAGAAAGACCGTCTTTCGCTCCTCCTTTAGCTCTTTTATCATCTGCCGGATCATCCTCGCGGACTGCACATCCAACCCGCTTGTGGGCTCGTCCAGAAACAGCACTTCTGGATTGCTCACCAGCGCCATGCAGAATATAAGCCTTTGCTTCATCCCCTTTGAGAAGCCTTTGACCTTGCTCAAACGCCTCTCATAAATCCCGAATTCCCTGAGCAGGCTGGCTGTTCGTATCTCCCCTTCTCGCCGTGGGATGCCATAAAGCGAAGCGATGAGCATCATGTTCTGCCACGCCGTCAGGTCAGGATAAGCATTCGCCGTCTCAGGCACAACACCCAGTACTTCCTTCGCTTTTTGAGTATCTTTCACGATATCGCAGCCCATCACTCTTGCCTCTCCCGCATCTGGCTTTATCACGCCTGTGAGCATTCTTACCGTAGTCGTCTTACCCGCCCCGTTAGGACCGAGGAAGCCGAAGATTTCGCCACGATGCACGCTAAATGAGACGCAATCAACCGCTTTAATTCCGTTAAAACTTTTGCTCATGTCCTTAACTTCTATCGCTTCCATCTCCACTCTCCACCGGATCTATCACGATTCACCAGGATTAGTTTGATGTTTAGCAATACATTTTAATCAGAAAAATCATATTGGCTATATAAGGAGGAGGATTTTCATAGATGAACACTAAACTTTTGCGGGGGATTCTTCTTATCCTTGTTCTCCTGCCTATCTTACTTGCTTTTGCTGCAAACGTTCGAGGAGAAGCAGAAGGAAAGGATGTAATTTACGTGCTGAGAGTAGAAGGCACAATCACAGAAGGCACTTCCTTAGATGTGATAGAAGGTTTAAGAGAAGCAGAAGAAATGAATGTAGAATCTGTATTGATCGAACTCGACACGCCAGGTGGACTCGTTAGTTCCACACTAAAAATAACAGAAGCGATTTTGAATTCAAAAACCCCGGTTATCACGTATGTAACGCCGAAGGGCGCGATAGCGGCATCAGCAGGTTCCTTCGTCCTCATCTCAGGCAATATCGCCGCAATGGCACCCGGAACGACCACAGGTGCAGCAATGCCAGTCGAGATAGGCATAGAAGGCAGGAAGCCGGCAGATGAAAAGACAATAAACTTCTACGCAGGGTATATAGAGAGCATAGCGGCATCAAGAGGTAGAAACGCAACGCAGGCAAAGCGGTTCGTTACCGAAAATGACGTGCTAAATGAAAATACCGCGTTAGAAAGAGGAATAATTGATCTAATCGCCGAGGATGAAACTGAGCTCCTAAACAAAGTTGACGGTATGACCGTTAAAATAGGGAATGAGAACAGGACTTTAGCAACAAAAAACGCTTCGCTATACATAAAGGAAAGAACAATACGTTCTTCTTTGTTAGAAGCACTTAGCAATCCTCAAATAGCATTCATCCTTCTAATAGTAGGTATGTATGGGCTGAT
>QMVO01000067.1 GCA_003661125.1 Methanosarcinales archaeon | reverse complement strand
GTTTTTCCGCTTCCATAGCCACCGCCTCGAAAAGTGGTTTGACTATGAATTTTATTTTTCTGTATTTAAATGTTCTAACAATTGCTGCGGATTAAATCCGAAGATTTTACTTGTTATAGTACACTATTGTATTCTCATTATTGATTTCTTTTTGTCTATACACTCGATAATATATATTCCAAAATTTTACTTCCAGTTTCTTCATCAATAATGTCTAGATTAACTATTTTTGCATTATTGAGATCATTTGGCTCAAATTTATCTAATCCATCACCATACTCCCGTTTTTCATCGTTAAATATTTCCTTGGCTATATCTGTCAAAAGATAAGCCATTAACAAGTCAACCTTTTGCTTAAAAGATATGCCACTGTTTCTCATGGTTGCACCGACATAATTTTCCTTGCATATTCCGGATATTTTGCAATGAACTTCATTTCGTCCTCAGTCACTGGCTTCTGCGTGTGCACGTTCGCATACCTCACGAGCTCTAATATCTCACGAGCTTCTTTATCATCACGAAATTTCAGCTCATATTTGCCTGCTACATTCTTGAACCCTTTTATTCCCGAATATTCTCCCGTCGTTATCAGCCTGCCCGTCTCAATCTGCTCGATATGTCCTCTGCCGACTTCGGTATAATCATACAGTTCATAATTTCTGCTGTCCTTCAACGTTCCATCAGCGTGTATTCCGGATTCATGCGCAAAGGCGTTATCGCCTACCGCAGGCTGGTTGACCGGAATAGGGACTCTAAAAGAAAGAGAAGCGTATTTGCATATCTTCCAGGCGTGGCTTAAATCAATATCCTGCAAATGGTATTTTTTCTCAAACCCGCTCGCTTTCTTTACCGCAAGTATTGTTGCGACCAGGTCTGCGTTGCCGGCTCGCTCTCCCATTCCGTTGACCGTGGTGTTGATGTATGCATCTACACCCGCATCTATTGCTCCTTTGGCGCCTGCAACCGAGCAGGCAACTGCCATACCCAAATCATTATGGCAGTGCAATTCGATGGGAATACACACCGCTTCTGCGAGTGCTTTTACTCGCTCATATATGGTGAACGGGTCGTCATAGCCGAGCGTGTCGCAGTATCGTATCCGGTCTGCATCGTGCTGTTTTGCAGCTTCGGCAAATTCTATCAGCCGTTCAAGTTCTGTCCTCGAAGCGTCTTCTGCATTCACTCCTATAGTCTCCGCACCGTGTGCCCTCGCCGCATCAACCGCCTCACACATCTCTCTTATTATGTCCTCCCAGCCGAATTTGCCCCTGAATTTGCCCTCTATCATCTGCTTGGAGGTTGATATACTCAAATTAACGTGTTTCAGTTTCGGCACCAATCTGAAAGCTTCTTCTACATCCCCTTTTATTGCTCTCAACCACCCGGCTAGCCGTATGTGCTTCAGAACTCCTATCTCAGCTAACTCCAGATTGGCATTCAAATAGTTCGTCTCATGTCTTGTTACCGGAAAGCCGAACTCACTCTGGAAAACGCCTGCCTCGTCTAGGTAAAAGTTCAGCAAGGTCTTCTCTAACTTCGCCAATCCCAATCTCGACGTCTGCACCCCGTCCCTGTTCGTGACGTCAATTATGTATATCGTGTTCTTCATCTTTTTATGCGATCCCTCCTTCTCATCAAAGGCTGTTAACTTAATATATCCTTCGCTCATGATATTAAAAGTTAAAAGAGGTGGGTGTTATAAATGCGAATCTCTGAACTTCCCGGGATCGGCACGAGGTATGAGATAGAAAGTCCAAAAGGGGATAAAGTCGCGGTCATATTTTTAGAGACCGGTGAGATAGAACTGTATGTTTTAGAAGCCGGAGCTGAGAAGCCTTCGGTTACAAGACTGACACCGGAAGAAGCACGACGTGTCGGAAGCGTTTTGACCGGAGCATTACTCACAATAGAGCATGAGGACGTTGAGGTCTCGTTTTCCGATATTTCTGACCTTAGGATAAACATCCATGTGTGTCCAGTGACAAAGGGCATGGTAGGAAAGAGCATCGAGGATTTGGCAATCCGGAAGAGAACGGGCGTCACGATAATAGCTCTATCGAGAAGAGGGCGGAGCATCATCAGTCCACCGCCGGACACGGTCTTCGAGGAGGGAGACCTGATAGTGGTAATAGGAGAGCGTGAGCAGATAAAAGCATGTGCGAGGGAGATTCTGGGACAGGCTTAGTTAGATAAATGACCTTTTTGGTGGATTTAGCTGTTGTAACAGTATCTTGCTTAGCTCTTGGACTGGCATCGAAATATCTGAGGCAAGCCGCGATTCCTGCATACGTAATCGCAGGAATAATCCTCGGGAAGGGTGGGTTTGGCTTAATAACCTCATACGACTTCGTCGAGTGGCTGGGTAAGATCGGAGTAATCCTGCTGATGTTCTACATAGGGCATGAATTCAACTTAAAAGGCATAAGAGAGCCGGGAAGGTTGTTTGCGGGCTGCACGGACTTCGGGGTGAATTTCATCGCAGGACTTTCGCTGGGGCTCGTTATTGGCTTGAGCCTGTTGGAGGCTTTCATACTTGCATCCGCAGTTTACATCAGCAGTTCTGCAATAGTCATATCTTCGCTGATAGAGAACAAGAAGTTGATTTACCCTGAAACAGAGACCGTCGTGTGGCTGATGGTGTTCGAGGACATAATACTGGCGATTCTGCTCGTGGTGCTCACTTCCATTATGGCTGGCAGCCTCGCCATGATTCCCGTGTCCTTAGCAACGACTTTGCTACTCATTGTATTCATCCTATTCCTAATCAGAATGCTGAGCAACTTCATCTCGCCTCTATTTGAGCGTGATGATGAGATACCAATACTGCTTATTTTCGCGCTAATATTCGGATTTTCGGCACTCGCACATCTCATGAGTGTTTCTGAGGTGATTGTTGCATTTTTCCTCGGCTCCGCACTCTCTGGAGTCAAGTCCTTCAAGATGCTCCTCGGAGCCACCATCTCATTTAAAAACTTATTCCTCACCATCTTTTTCTTCTCTTTCGGAATGTTGTTCCAATTCCAATTTGCAACATTATTCTCGGCATATTTTGTCCTCGCACTCCTCGCACTCATAACCCTGTCTATCTTTGGAAAGTTCGTCAGTGGTGCAATCATCGGGAAGAGACTGCACAGGTCGCTTGAAACGGGGTTAAGGGTCGGGGCATACATGACACCGAGGGGCGAGTTTTCTATTGTGCTGCTTGCTGTTGTAGGGCCGGGCATTCCTGAGCTATTATTTTCGCTTGTCGTTGCTTACGTAATTATTCTTTCAATCATTGGCTCAGGTTTCGCAAAGTACAGCGATAGAATTGCTAAGGCAATTATAGGGGGCATCAATAAATGATAAAATCACGCAGGTTTTATCTCCCCCCCTCCTCCTCATTCTTCTCTTTTCGATGCATCCTCCTGAAAACGGTGGGGCAGCAAATACTTGTTATTAATGCAAGCACAATGATCGCCGATTCCATTGTGGTATCTATCAATCCCAGTTCCAACCCAACAGCAGCCATCGCGATTATCAAGCTCAATCGCGAAGAAAGCAAAACGCCGGCAGAAATGCTATCCTTTAACGAATGTCGGAAGAGAAGAAGCAGCGACGGCGCTATCTTTACCGCAAGTGCGATTAAAAGCAGCATTGGAACCAGGTAAATCCCCCCCCTCGTCAATGCCCCAAGATCAAACTGCATTCCCACATTTATAAAGAATATGGGTATGAGGAATCCGTATCCTATTCCGTATAGTTTCTCTTCGAGAATCGTCCCGCCGCGGAACAAAAGAGAGAGCATCACGCCTGCAAGAAACGCACCCAATATGGCCATGGCTTTAATATCTGCTACCTCGGAGAGAGCAACGAATACGAGCAATAATGCGAAGGCTGCCCTTACACCCATTTCCGATGGCTGGTCGGATTTAAACCATGCGGAGAGACGCTCTGGATAATGCCAGATCACAAGCTTACCCACGTAATATACTATAAGAAACAGAACGAATACGGTTGCAATTAAAAACAGCTCCCATGTTATTCCTTTTTTTAAATGCAACGTGAATACCGTAACGAGTAAAACGGTGGCAAAATCAGCAATGAATGCCGATATGAGGATTGTCTGTCCTAAGTCACTTTTTAATAACCTCTGTTCCCTTATCGTAGGCACGGTCAATCCTACCGCGGAGGTTGAGAGGACGAGCGCAAGATATAATCCAAAGCCCAGTTTAGTAGTCAGGAATACCGAAATGCCGAGCGTGATGATAAAGATAAGAGTTCCGAGGATAAACAGTTTTGCACCATGAACCTCCACCTTCGAAAAATCTATCTCCAATCCCACTAAAAACATTAGAAATATAAGTCCGAAACTCGCAAGAAAGTCTATAACTATTCGTCCTTCTGCTTCAAATGAAAATCCCAAAAGCCCAAAGAGGATTCCACAGGTGATTTCTCCCACCACTGCTGGCACGCCTATCCTACCAGAAATAATTGGAATGATGAATGCAAAGCCCGCGATCGCAAATAAGAGAATATAAGGACTTATGGTTATTGCCATAGGCATCACACAACCGTTAGAACAGAGCAGGGAGCCTCATTTATTATCCTCTTAATCAGATCAGCCCGAATGACCCTTGTTCCGCGCCAGGGAACCACTGCAAGTTCATAATTCCTGCTTCTCACCTCTTTTACCGCTTCTATCATCGGATTGCCTTCTACCCACTTCTCAATAATCCGTACGTTTCCTTTTTCTCCCATCTTTTTTATTTCATCAATCAACTCGCCGGGAACAACCTCCAGAATGAGTAAATGCAGGTCTGCCCCGCACAAATGCGCCATCTGAACTGCGTGCCTTCCAACACTCTCTGATGTCTCTGATGAATCGAGAAGAGCGAGAATATTTCCATAATACATGAACGTTCGCGCAACAAGAACTGGACGGGAAGCACATTTTATTAGCTTCAACACAACACTCCGATTAAACAATTTATCCAGGATGCCGAGTTCCTCCTGGTCTATGATTATACAATCCGGGTAATATAAGTGCTCTTTTACGATGTCTAATATTATACAACCGGGGTAATGGAGGTGTTTCTTTATTATATCCATCAGTTTTTCCTCTACCCATAATATCTTAAGCGGTACGCCCATCTCCTTTGCCCGGGATTCCATCTCCTGCCGGGCTATATCCGTAGACGAAACGGCGGTGACTTCTGCCTTTGCTACGGAAGCAACAAACAAAGCTTCTGTGAACGCCTTCTCCACCGTATCTTTACCGAGGATTGGAACAAGGATCTTTTTGATAGGTGTGCGGACTTCAGCCGCTTCCGCAGTAGCGCGCATCATATCGCTGATGAGATTTGCTACTATCTTTGAAGGAAACATGATGGATTCAACGCCCAGATTCTGGAACCTTTCCTTATCTTCTGGGTCTTCAACGCGAACAATTACCCTTGGGACGCCATATTTCTTCGCAATAGCTGCTGCTCGATAGTTGACATCGTCATTGCCCGTGACCGAGATAAACGCCTCAACGTCATCCAAACCCACTTGTTTTAACAATTCTTCATCTCCTCCGTCACCTATAACCACCTTTGCACCTGTTAATTCTAAAAGCTTTTCACGTTTTTCCGGGTTTATCTCAATAATCACCGATTCTGACAACTGGGCAGCCACTTCTCTTCCTGCTCTTCCACCACCAACAATGATTTTTTTCATTATCCCCCTTGACTGAATCGATTAATTAGAATTTGAACTGTCCTTTTAAAAATTTATCTGAGTTGTGCGTTGAATTGCGAAGATTTATTTATTGGAAGTGAGAAAGGAATAAAAGGGAAATAAGAATGGAGATGGAGGGTTTTCTACTGGACATTGATTACATAACGGAAAAGGATGAAGAAGGTAAAGAAAAGCCAGTGATAAGACTGTGGTGTAAGGAGAGAGAAGGAGCGAATTTTGTTGTGTTAGACAAAAATTTCGAGCCGTATTTTTATGCTTTTCCTTATGCACGGGATGAAGAGGGGGTGGAAGAGGAACTGGAGGAGAAGAAGCGCTTGATAGAAAAAATTCGTGTGGATAGAAAAGGTGAAGAGATAAGAGTTAAGCGAGTGGAAATATGCCAGAAGAAATTACTTGGTATTGATCGCAAGGGGTTAAAAATTTTCGCCCAGCATCCGAGACACGTTCCGCTGCTACGAGAGGAAGTAAGAGGAGCAGGACTTACCGCATTTGAAGCCGATATTCTATTCGCAATTCGATACATGATAGACAAACAGCTGAGACCTTTTGACGGTGTAACAGCGGAAGGAGAAAAGATAGAGATAGGATATGCAAAGGCTATTGTTGCATCAGAAGTATCATACAAAAAGATGAACGAGAGTATTTTACCGAAGCTAAAAATCATTGCTTTTGACTCTGAGATGGCACCGCTTAGTGGGCATGGGATGCCATCCCCGAAAAGGGACCCGATAATTATCATCTCCACCGCGTACCATGATGGAGGAAACGAAGTCAAAACGAGGCTATTTGTGATGGGGGAAAGAGACGGGGATAAAAAAGTAATAACCGATTTTTTGAACTTTGTAAATCAAATGCAGCCAGACATTATCGTGGGCTATAACTCTGACGCTTTTGATTGGCAATACCTGAGGGGGAGGGCGGAATTGCATGGGATTCGTTTAACCGTGGGTGCTGATGGCAGCGCGGTGCAGTATGAAAAGGACAGGGGAGGGGCATTGCCAGGTGTGAATATCGTAGGACGGTTGAACGTTGACCTTTACAAGCTCGCAAAGCGGGACCTGAGCAGCGTGAAGGTAAAGAAACTGGAAAATGTAGCAGAATTCCTTGACGTTACAAAGAAAAACGAAAGAGTAAATTTAACGCCACGAGAGATTACTGACTGCTGGATTGACGCCTCTCCTTCCTCTTTTGCACGACAGCAACTATACGAATACGCAAAGGAGGATGCAATCAGCACCCTGGGCATCGCGGAAAAGATGCTGCCACTGCAAATTGAGCTATCGAAGATGATAGGCTATCCTCTGGACGAATTAGCGAAGATGGGGAGAGGTAGGCAGGTGGAAGCATTTTTAACCGCAGAAGCATACAAAAAGGGCGAACTGGTGCCACCAAAACGCGGAGCCGAAAAGACTTTCGAAGGTGGATTCGTGCTTCCTCCGAAAAAGGGCTTGCATGAAGAGGTCATCTCGCTCGACTTTTCCTCTATGTATCCCACCATCATGATCTCTTTTAATGTCTCCCCAGATACTTTTGTAGAAGCTCCAAGTCCAGAATCCAGATCAGATTTATATATCGCGCCGGAGGTGGGGCATGCATTCAGAAAGGAGCCGGATGGATTTTTTAAGAGGATAATGAGCGATTTGATTGCGAGAAGAAGAGCGATAAAGGCAGAAATGAAGAAATATGACAAAAATTCCGCGCAATATCGGATGTTGGACATACAACAGCAAAGTATCAAAATCCTCACGAACAGCTTTTATGGTTATACTGGCTGGAGTGCGGCGAAATTTTACAAACGAGAATGCGCAGAGGCAACAACGGCATGGGGGCGTCATTTTATAAAGCGAGCAGTAGAAGTGGCGGAGGAGCTTGGATTTGAAGTTATCTACGGAGATACTGACAGTATATTCGCGAAACTCCCGCCTGATGTCGAGTCAGAAGGGGAAAGAAAAACAGGGATATTGAAGAAGGCGAGGGAAGTTTCAAAGCGTATTTCAGAAGAACTTCCTCTTGAACTTGAGATACAGGACTTCTTCAAATCTATTTTCTTTACGGGTAAGAAGAAGAGATATGCGGCGCTTACCGATAAAGGAGAAATTATAGTTCGCGGCTTGGAAGTGCGCCGAGGGGACTGGTGCGAACTGGCAAAGGAATTGCAGACGAAGGTGATAGAACTTATATTAAAGGAAAAAGACCCTGGTGCTGCTGTGAAATATACTAAAAGTGTCATACAGGACTTAAAAGAGGGAAAAATACCCGTTGATAAGCTAACAATCTACAAGACGCTCACTCGAAAGATAAGTGGCTATGAAACAAAGCAAGCGCATGTAATAGCCGC
>QMVO01000066.1 GCA_003661125.1 Methanosarcinales archaeon | reverse complement strand
TGAAGATAACCAGATTGAATCAGGTATGGGCTTCCGATATCACTTATATCCGTCTATCGGGCGAATTCGTCTACCTGGCGGTAATCCTGGACCTCTTCAGCAGCAGGAAACGCATCGGATGGAATCTGAATAGAAGCCTTCACACAGAACCGGCATTAGAGGACGTATACAACAAAAAGAGGCTGCATTCTGCCATAGGGTACCGCCCTCCCATGGACTTCAAGAAGGAAAAGGAGGGGGATGGAAAAGGGGGGTGAAAGTATCGAAAGTTTTAAATATTGTTTCTTAACTAGTTGTATACTAACGGGAATCACCCCAGAGAAAATCTGAAAGGGTGGATGCGGGTGAAAAGAAATGAAAATTTGTATACTGTATCCGAGTTTTTTGGGGGAAACGGGTGGAGCAGGGGTTAACAGTTATTTGCGTAACCTGAGAAGGCACCTTGAGGTGCGAGGGCATGAAGTGTACATAATCTCCGCACGAGTAAAAGAGAATGAAGAAAAACGGTTCTATTACGCTCCATCTCTCTATATATGGCCACTTAGAGCATTTACCGGGAACTTAATATTCACATTCTCTTCTTTTTTCAAACTTATAAAAATTAATCGGAAGGAAAAATTAGACCTCATTTACACAATAGGCACTTCAGGTGCATTAGGATTTATAATAAAAAAGCTTCTTAAAAAACCTATTGTAAACCACCTTATATATCCCTGGCAATTTAAATTACATAACATACAAAATAAGATAGCGGACTTGAAGCAATACCTCTGGTTCTTGCCATTAATCCCTTTAGAAAAAATGTCGCTGGTAGGTGTGGATAAAATCATAACCTTAACAGAAGACCACAAAAAGGCTATTGTAAAGTATGATCACGTGGATAGTGAAAAAATTGTGGTGATACCCAACGGAATAGACATACCCGAGAATACGAAAGCCATATCTGATGCCGAGCCTGTGCCCATACATAGGAACTCAGAAGAGTTTATTTATCTCTTTGTGGGTCGTGTAGAGAAAGAAAAAGGTATCAGAGAGCTGATTAAAGCATTTAATCTTCTTGAATGCAATGGAAAAAAACTTGTGATTGTTGGTTGGGTATCTGAGAAAATAAAACATCTATACAGAAGAAATAACATATTATTTACAGGTTACATATCAGATAGAGCTACTCTGGGAAGTATCTACCAAAATTCTGATGTTTTTGTGCTTCCTACACATTGGGAGGGTCAGTCAATGGCAGTTTTAGAGGCTATGAGCTATGGTCTGCCTGTAATCGCATCCGATATTCCAGGGATGAGTTCCTTAATTGAGAATGAAAAAAACGGATTTTTGGTACCACCACGAGATGTAGAAAAGCTCGCAGAGAAAATGGAATTGATAACAAAAGTGGATTATAAAAAGATGGGTGAATACAGTAGAGAAAAAGCAGAGAGGGAATTTTCCTGGGATAAAGTGGCAGATAAAACAATAAATGTCTTTGAGGAGGTTATAAATAAGCAATGACAATGAAAAAAGAAACATGGGCAGAGTTAGTCATAATTGCTTCATCTTGGGGGAATGGCGATGAAATATAGTAGATTATTGGTCATTGGTTTAGATGGAATGACATTTGACTTATATAAACAGTATAAAGCCAGAGGAATTTTTAAAAACATCACGGAAATGATGAACAAAGGTGTGTATGGGAATTTAAAATCTGTAATCCCAACAGATACAGTTCCCGCATGGGCATGTTTCTATACCGGGAAAAATCCTGGGAAAATAGGTGTGTATGGGACCTCGAAAAAGGAATCATTTGGTGCAAGAACAGTTTCAAGCAAGGATGTAAAATCAAGGAAGATATGGAATTATTTAAATGAAAATGGCTATACCACAGGTTTGTTTGCCATCCCCCTTACTTATCCCCCTGAACCTGTAAGTGGATTCATGGTCTCAGGTATGTTGACCCCAAATATAAAATCAAATTTCACTTATCCTGAGGAATTGAAAGAGGAAATATTGCGAATTTCTCCTTCTTATCGGGTGAGCTTTGAAGTGAAGAAATCCGAAACTATTATGGATGCTATTAATAGGTCTTTCGAAGCAAGAGTAAAAGTAGCAACGTATTTACTAGGAAAAAGAAAATGTGACTTCGTTATGGTCGTATTTAATGAAACTGATTGGATGGAACACTTTATGTGGAAATATATAGATAAAAACCATCCATTTTTTGAGAACAATAAAAAGAAAGAAGAAGAGGTTATTGACTTTCTTGGGCAAGTTGATAAAACAATAGGAGATTTTAAGAATCTGTTTTCCTCTGATACAAATATTATGATAATGTCAGATCACGGAGCAGGTATTTTGCACGGACATTTTAATATTAATGATTGGCTAATACAAAATGGTTATCTGGCTATGAGGAAAAAACAAAAAGGCATCTCTAAGGGTTTAGCCAAGATAGGAATTACAAGGGAAAAATTATTATCCATCTCCTTAAAATTGGGCTTAAGAGAACTCACGAAGCAACTACCCTTCTGGATAAGACGGTCTATACCGGAGGAGAAGAATGTGATAGAATGGGATGATGCTCTTGCATTTAATTATGTGGATTGGGAGAAAACAAAAGCATGGGCTTTGGGAAATGGAATCTATATAAATACAAAAAATCCCGAAGAGTACATTAAAATCCGCAATAATATTCTAAGCGATATTAAGAATTTAAAGCCCCCTGTGGGAAATGACCTAAATATTACAACATACAAAAAAGAAGACCTCTTTAGCGGCGATTATCTCGATGGCGCACCCGACTTGATACCTCTTTTCGGTGAATATAAATTTCTCCTCAGCACGAGTATAGGAAACAATGATTTCTTCACATTTGATAAAGTTAAGAGATCAAGGAATGCTTCGCATCGCTTAAATGGGATTTTTATTGCGTACGGACCTGATATAAAAGGTGGTGGCAAAAAATTAGAAGGAACGAGTATTTTAGATTTAGCACCAACTATACTCCATATGTATAATGTTCCGGTGCCTGAAGATATGGATGGTAAGGTCTTAAAAGAAATCTTCAAGGGAAATAGTGAGCCAAGAAGAAGAGAGGTGAAATATCAAAGAGCGGGTAAGGAAGGGGGAGAAAGGGGAAAAATAAAAGAGCGAATAAGGAAGTTAAAAGTTGGGGAGAGGATATAAAGGAGAGGAACAAATGGAAACATACTACTCAATTCATGATATCTTGAAGGTAAAGACAAATATTGAATTGATTAAGTGGGACAGGATTCCAAACCATTTTAAAGTGGATGAAATCAACGAAGTTGATTTGAATATAATGGAAGGTAAATTCGATGTGGATTTCAATGAGTTAAGACCACTTGGATTAAGATTGTTTAAAGGAGACGATTTTATCATTTATAAGTCTCATACATTTGGGGACTTAAAGCTAATGATAAAGAATCTAACTGGGAATACGGAACTCTTTTTCACAAAGAATTACCGGATATTTAACGGCGTTTTTGAACTGCTTGGATTTATCGTTTGGTTAAAGTTCATACAAAAAGGATATACGCTAATCCATTCAGCATGTGTAAGTAAAAATAAAAAGGGGGTGTTATTATCAGCTTGGAGTGATACAGGTAAAACTTTAACTTCCTTATCTTTGCTTCAAAAATCTTTTCAATTTTTGTCAGATGATTTCACACTTATTAGTCCAAATGGTTATGCTTATTCCTATCCACAAATAGTGAGAAAATCTGTCTTTAACCCATTTGAAAGAATACCTTTTCTGAATAAGTTAAAAATAACAAAAGAGGTTAACATTCCAGAAGATAAAATTGATAACAAAGCAGAAATCGACAAATTATTCTTCCTTGAGAAAGATAGAGGAGATGCGGTAAAGGAAATAAACCACGAAGAGGCTGTTCGACGTCTTTTAATCACTACTGAGGATGCGATAAATTATAGCTCACGTATAATAAATTCTAATACAAACCAAATACTCCGGGGTTATTCTTACTTAGACCCAAGGCTTAATTTGAAAGAAATGAGAGAGAGGCATGAGGATATAATAAAAAAAGCAATAGAAAAAGCAAGCTGTTTCGAGGTAAAAACGGAAAAAGCAGAAAGATTTCCTGAGTTGATTAATGATTTTTTATTAAATTTTTCTTAAAATAAAGAAATAATGATAAGGATTAAGGGTGACAGACTTTTCGTCCACAATCTCAAAGCCAGCTTGGTTAATAATATTCTTAATCCTTTTAAGGGGATACTTTCTCTTTCCTATTTCCCAATAATGTTGCCCATCAAACTTAGCCTTTCTAAGTAAAGGAATCCTAATGGTAAAACCTCTTATTTTCTGAAAGAAAAACCTGAATGAAAATGAAAAAGATAGGCTATAATAAGGCAGTGATATAACAGAATAGCTATTTGTAACTCTGTATATCTCTTTTAGTGCATCTTGCACTTTATTAAAAGGTAGATGCTCTAAAACCTCACAGCATAGAACAACATCGAATTGGTTGTTTTTGAATGGCAGATTAACAATATCTGCTATGAAATCTGGATTTAATTTACTATTGATGTCGCAAGTCACTACTTCAAGACCTTTTTTTAACAAGTAATCACTTACAACTTTATCACCTATGCCGATTTCCAAAATTCTATTCTTTTCTAAGCTCAAGATGAAATAAATTTGATACCAGTAGCTAATCCAGTAGGGCAAACCAGGAAGAGCGTAATAGTGATTTTTTCCGATACGCTTGCTATATGATACGTAATTCTCGATCTGAGACATTTTAAGTTACTGTGATTCAATCTCTTTGCAAATAATCTCAGTTATTCTAATAGTTTCTCTTGCTTCTTCAAGAGAAACAGGAGGCTCTTTGTTATTTAGTAAATTGTTAATTATACGATGGATTATAATCTGATGACTGCTTGGGAACTTTCTCAGGGCTCTCAATGATGCTGACGCTGTTTCTTTTAATAATTGAAAACTCGAACTGATGTTATCCATTGCCATTGAAATAGAAGAGTCGTTATTAAATTTGTGTTTAATCAATGTAGCTGTATAAATGGAACCATGCAGTGCTGCTTCAGTCCCAATAATATCAATAGTTCTCGCCGCTTTCAGCACAGGTAGATTTGCTGATAAGGAAATAGTTCCTATACCATTTTCTGCATTTAATATGATTTTAACTTCATCAACAGGCATCAGATCATTACCCCTCAATTTTCTTTTAAAAACACGCACTTCATTGACATTATGTAAAAAAGCTAACATCAGATATATAGGATGAGAAAGAGTTTCACCAATAGTTTTACCAGGAAGAGTATAAGTCCAGTGACTTTTATTCGGAGGTGCATGCACAGGCCATTTAATATCAACCCCCAATAAATCACCAACAGCTCCGCTCTCCACCAAAGATTTTGCTTCCATTATAAGCGGATTAAATAAAAGATTGTGAATAACGGAGAGTTTAACATTGTTTCTTTTAGAAGCATCAATCATTTTATCAGCTTCCTCAGTGGTTACCGCCATTGGTTTTTCCACGATGACATGATAACCAGCATTCATGGCTTCTACTGCCAAAGCCGCATGGTTCTGTGGAGGCACACAAATATCCACCACATCCATATCTTGTTTCTCTAACATTGAGGTTAGGTCACTGAAATGGTTGTCAATTCCAAAACGTTCCGCTGTTTTAATAACCGTATCTTCTACCTCATCGCAAACTGCAACCACCTCAACATCTTCCATTTTAACAAGCGTGGGGAGATGCTCCTCATTCGCCACACTTCCGCATCCTACAATTCCTATTCTCATTTTCCCTCCCTCCTCTATGCTTATTATCTACTTTTTATTTTAATATCTCAGTACATGTTTCAATATATAAAGTTTTTTTCTTTTTGAGCATTGGAAATGCACCACATGATTGGCGGCCGGCTGTTGCTAGAGGGCAAAGGCGTTCGCGAAGTGAGCTGGTTGATCGGTGTTTCTCCCTCCTCGGTCTCCCGCTGGAAACAACAGCTGAAACAGGGAGGACTGGACGCCTTACGCACCAAACCCCATCTGGGGCGCTCGCTCAAGCTATCAGCCGAACAGAAGAAGGAATTGGAAGGCATCTTGTTGAAAGACGCAAGGGCAGCCGTTTTCCCGACCGATTTGTGGACCTGAAGCGCGTAGCTCAGGTGATAGCTCAGGAATTTTGGGTGACATACCATCCGGGGTATGTGTGGTACATCCTCAAGGGGATGGGATGGAGTCCCCAGAAGCCGGAGCGACGGGCACGGGAGCGAGACGATGAGGCGATTGCCGCCTGGGCGCCAAGAGGAGAGAGACCGATCCTGTACAGTTGGGATCGTCATGATTGGCTTTCGGCGATTACAGGGATCACCGTCTCTCCGGTGCAACATCGCTTGGGACTCCACTTTCAGATCCATAACCAGAACATCAACTTTGAGCGAGTAATCGAGTTCATTACCTTGCTGCACCGGCATCTGCGAGGCGAGTTCATCCTGGTATTGGATCGCTATAGTGCTCATCGCAAAGCGGTGCGCTTATTGCAGGAAGAACATCCCGATAGGTTTGAAGTGGAATGGCTGCCCGCTTACGCCCTGATCTGAACCCGGTCGAAATGGTCTGGAATCACAACAAGTATAGCGACTTGTCCAACTTTATCCCTGAGGATGTGGATGATCTCCATCAGGCGGTCACCACCTCGCTGGGGGAGATGCGTGCGCAGACGTCGTTGCTGCGCTCATTCTTCCAATATGCCGGACTGGAGTTGTGTTGTTCCTTTTATTCAACAAAGTTCAATAAACTTATGGTTCTTGAAAGTAATTTGACAAAGTCAAGTTCATCATATCCCTTCATTTATCTTTTAGGTGACGTCACCTTATATCCTTATCTAAATTTTGCTTCTGAAGTTTTAAAAGTATTTAAACTCTTATTTTAGGTATTACATAAAAGGACATGATGCAAAAATGAATAAAATTGCCTGCATAACTGGTGATGTTCATCACTATATAGGAGACCCAAATTCTGAGGAAAAGGCATGGGGAAGGATTGAATATAGATGTGCTAAAGAATATAGTGAGGTGCTCGAATCGCTTGGTGCACGTGGAACGCTTTTTGTTACCGGGAAGTGTGTGGATGAACATCCAGATGTTTTTAAGGAGATTAGCAAAATTGAAGGGATAGAGCTTGGAGGGCACACCTATCATGCGTTAAGATTTTCTCCATTTCTGTCTTCTCTCGAAGTAAGAGGAGTCAATTTTGGTGCCCTGCATCATTATATCTTCTACCTCCTATGCGGTTCTTTTTACGGTCCGCGATTCTATCAAAAAAGCGATATTTTGAAAACCATAGAGGCATTTAAAAAAATAGGCGTGAGAATACGCTCATGGAGAACGCACTGTTATTCCGGGAATTCAATTACTTTCTCTATTTTAGATGAACTTGGATTCGTTGCGGTTAGTGATAGAAAAGGGGAAGAATTTAACGTGAGTAAAGAAATAGGAAACCTATACCAAATTACGGTTACAGGACCGACTGATGGGGTTGTTAAACCACAATCAGATAACTTAGAATATAGGCGAAAATTCTGGAAATTCTTAGCGAGACAGATAAAAAAGGAGAAAAGTATGGTTCTGCAACTCCATCCAAAACGACAGAAGATGCTGGATGAATTTAACAATCTAAGGAAAGTAATAACAACTTTACAGAAGGAGGGATATGAGTTGCTTACAATCTCAGAGGTTATTAAAAGATATATTAATGAAGAAATCTGAAAACGAAATCTGGCAGAAGTCCTTTACTCCTTGCCTTTTCAGCCGCTTGCAATAGCACGTACTTTTTCGAGTTGATCTTTTCGTAATGAAACACAGGGGTTACTTTGCCGCCGAAGGACAATTTAAAAAATGACACACCTGATTCCTTCCTCTTCTCCGGGTCTGTTGCTATCCCTCCGAGGTCAAAAGTTTCTATCCCTTTCGATTTGGCATATTTTATCATCTCCCATATAAGAAGATTATTTCGCCCATGTATGTTCTCCATACTTACCTGCATAGTTTGATGAGCATGCCTCTCATATCATGATAGCAGCAGAAACTGTCTTGTCATTCTGCTTAACCAAAAATAAATCACCCTGCTTATAGA
>QMVO01000065.1 GCA_003661125.1 Methanosarcinales archaeon | reverse complement strand
TTGAGTTACTGGAATTTGGAGTTGACGAAGGAATTCATTCAATGGACGAGGAATACCGGCTTGTCTACACGAGATATATAGCAGAGCAGCACAAGAAACTTCAAGAGAGCGCCCAGCAGTCAGATTAAGTTGCTTTGCCTTGTGTAAAAGTGCAGAAGCTTCATTTTTAATACTGACAGGTAATTTTAGGACATTTGCTTGCCGGTCGATTTCTGAAAGGAAGCGCATAAGCGCCTTTTCACGCTGAGAGTAGATTGCTGTTCGAACGTGCCGGGAAGATTGCGAACTCAAACCACGATCAAAGAAGCGGGGACTGGCTGGCGGTCCGGTTCGAATTCTTTTTGTTGATTCGCGATCGAGCCCATAGATAGGGCGCTCGCGTGAATCAATCATGTTTTCTTCGATCACCGCGCCGCAATCTGCACAATAGGATTCTGCATGTGCGGGATCGAATATAATTCGTTTTGAACCACATTCAGGGCAATTCATTTTTCCAAATCGAGTTTTAGAATCTCTATCAGCTCAAAGCGAGCATCGTCGAATTCAGAGAGGGCAATCTCGATGCAAAGGAGCTCATAGCGCAGTTGCAAGGATACTTTCACCGGTTCGAATTTCATCTTTTGACCTCCGTTAGAGCGAGAAAGTCTTCAATTTTTAGAATGACAAGCTCGCTCTCTTTTCCTTTTTCGTGAGTGACAAGCAAAGGCAATTTGCGTTCTTTCTTCGCTTTTTTAGCTACATCTTTGAAAAGCGTATGATGGAAAAAATTAGCTCGGAGTTTGACTTCGATGTATAGATCACCGCACTCGATACAATCTGCAGAAGTGTCGTGCTTCGAATTTGAGCCACTGAGTGGATTGCGCTTGCCACCAAACTTACCGCAAACGCGCTCTTCCAATTTTTGCCATGTACGCTTATCGGTCATTTCTTTTTTTCCTCTCTTTCTTCACGACCCATTTTCCTCCAGTAGAAAATTCGGCGACATCTCCGAAAATTCTTTCAAAGCGTGAAATGAGCTCCTCGTACAATGTCGTGTGATCATCGTACCACACTACGTCGTCTAAATCAGCATGATCGAATGCATCTTCCAGTTCGTTGAGGAAGTCCGCTGCAGCCTCTTTAAAACGCTGTTTGAATTCGTTGAACAATTCGAGTACGACCCAATCCTCGATTTCAATGCCGTATTTGCCAAGCAGATGCTCCGTAATGTCGTACACTTCTTCCCATTCTAAATCTAATTTACCGCTCATTTGACTCTGACCTCTAAAGAGTCCCCAAATTCATTATCTGTCATTTCTTCACTCGATATACAAAAATCGCCTCGATCACAACAGAAGAATTACTGAATTCGCAGTATGCAGCACTATATGCAGCGGCTAAAAAAGAGGGCTGTAAATAGCTTGGTACTGGCACGAGTTTTGGTTTAGTTGTCATTTAGTTGCATTAGGTTCTTGCTGAGCTGCCTGAATTTCTCTCCTTTCTCTGTGATAGCGAGAAAGACCCGTGTCGCTTTTCCGACTCTTTCTTCTCGTACTATAATAAACTCACCCTTACGTAAGCGCTGAAAATAGTGCTCGAAAGTCCGAAAATCTAAATTCGCCCGGCGCATTATAACTGTTTTCTGTGTCTCTTTTTTTGAGGACGAGGCAATTGCCTCTAAAATATCCCCCATAATTTCCCAGGTATCCCTTCTTTTTCTCATTTTTTGGTTGAAAGCAGGTGAATTAGGAGGTGAAAAAAGAAGAGTCTGGCGGATTCAGTTTTCTTTCTTTATTCGCTTTCTCCTTCACCTGCTATTATATACAGTATTGGGATTACTATATAAAATGATTTTCGGTCTTTAGGTTAGAACCTCAGGTTCTTACCTACCTAAAACAATACAAATCGCGCAGGCGACAGAATAGAAGTCTTCTTATCCGTTTGCGGCTCGATGAACACTACCTCATATTGAGAAGTGACGTAAAGACACAGCGCATGACGTTGAGTCCAGATTAGACCCCAAGCCCAATTTTTGCCTTTCGTGAGACCGTAATTGCGCGCATTATTATATAGATTACGTGCAAAGTCATCACAATCGTATAGTTCAGGAGCATGTTTTTTTCTGTCTGTGATATCAAGCGACAAGAATTGTTGCGCATCTGCATGCGAAACGGGATCGAGAATACGATCAGGGATAAAGATGCGCGAGTAAGGACATTGAGTCGATTTGTGGATAATATGAGCTAAAGATGGAGTGTGCTTTTTTCTCTTTCCAAGTTTCCGCTTCAGCTCATCTAAAAGCGACATGGTAGAAAAAAAAAGAATTTTTTAGTTTTGCCCGCAGCATTATGGCGCCGCAAATGGACATAACAAACATTCTGCTGCAGGTTCGGCTGGGAAATCAGCAGGGATTTCAGACTGGAATGAACTACTAACGTTGAAATATCCATATCGCACAGCCGCACTGTCTATCTGTTCATATTCAATCCATGACCCGTTTACATCACCTTGTATATTTCGCTCTATGCCTTGTATTTGCATTTTTCCTATGCCTTCGGTTGATGTTGCATATGCGAGATTTGCCGAATCAATGATGCTTGCACTTTCAAAATTGAGTGCGTTTGCTGCTATTCGTGTATTTGTTGCAGCATAGTAGCATAAAGACGCGTTCTCTGCACCTCTATCTATCTTTGTCTTCGACAGTTCTTCGCTGACGAAACTCGATTTGAGTCGTGGTGCAGGTCTGCACGCTAGTTGGTTCTCTACTTCGAGTGATTCTGCTTCAAAGTCCACATTGGCAGCGTCAAACTTATGGTTATATGCGAAATCTCCTTGGAGTGAATGCAAGTCGAATCGATAATTGGTTTCATCGTAGGGGACATCGAAGTTCGAGTTGGCATTGTATGAAGATATCATACGTACATTTGCATTACTTGCTTGTATCTGTATTGATGATTGCGCAGCAGCGGCGGTACCGATGCTGAAAGCGATTGATAACATCATTGCCATCAAAACGGCTGGTATTAAAGCTCTATTCGTTGCCATTTTTTCCTTTTTCTTGTTGTTTTTTCTCACCTCCTAATTTTTGTTCATTCTTATAACTATATAAAATTTTTTGATCACTCCAATGACAGTTCATCGAAATTACTTCTTCGTGTTCGGTAATTGCTACTATCTCTGCTTTTATTCGATTTAAATCTTTCTTTTCTCCATTCATTGTGATATATATCACGCCACTTATTTTCATAGATCAATCAGATAGTTTGATCTTTGAATTTACAATATTCGCAGTCGCTCGCTGCAGGAGGGATATGTTCTTGCATACATAACTTTGCTGCTTTTGCACATATCTCTTTTGCGTGTTGTATATCCACTGACAATTTGATATGTGTAATAGAGAATTTGAAAGGGAAAGAGTTGTTATTTGGGGGTTGTCGGGAAGAAGAGGGAGTGAAAAAGACAAGATATGCACCTTTCACTGGTATTATATTGTTTGCTTCACAGAGATAAGCGAGGCAATCCATTTGCAAGCCATAATAATATTGAGCTTTTTCGGGATCATACGGTTTTGCGGCTGTTTTGTAATCGATTATGAAATAATTACCTGAATCTGTAACGATAATATCATCAACGATGCCCGTCAAGATGTATTTTAATGTTTCGTCCTTTGTGGTCATCTTCTTTGCACCCGCGCGGATTATGCCTTCGATATCCGGCAGTAGCCATGATGGTTTGCTTTTTCCTGCATGAGTCGCAGTAATTGATTGCAGAATGCGATCAATAGCGCCGGGCAATCCGGAAAAGATACCGCGTGGTCGTTTAACATGTTTGCGATGCGCGAGCCAAAAGCAGCGCGGACAATCGCGCATGAGATTCATTTGCGATGCACTAAATCTGAACATTTTTTTCCATTTCTATTCCTTCCAAATCTTTTAATCTCTTTTTTATTTTCGTGATGTCTGACAATAGTCTCTTTCTTTCTTCTATTTTCGGTATTGCTTGGTTATCATAATATTTTAGCAATTGTTTAAATCTGTCTTCATCGAGAACAAATTCCAGCATTTCACTGAATTTGTATTCTTTACCATCCCGTAGTACTGTTATATGTACGACATTAGGATCCTCTTCGTCCAGTTCCAATGATTTTACTTTTATTGTCATATTAATCAACTTTGAACCCTTTTAAAGACCGCAGCCGATTTTCGATTTCTTCTGTTTTTATTTCTGATTTCACGTCTGTAATGACTATAATAGGATTGGCTAAATTGTCATGCAATGCGTTAAAATTAAGTTGATAAGGAGACTGATTAGTGATCGTCAAAAAATTGAATAAGTGCGAAGCAATTTGAATGCTTTGTCCCGGTAACCGATTTCCGATTTCTATGCCTGTAATGGCTATAACAGGATTGGCTAAATTGTCATGCGATGCTTCTATATTAAGCTGAAAAGAGGACTGATTAGCGACTGTTAAAAAATTGAACAAGCGCGAAGAAATCTGAGTTCTTTGTCCTGGTACAAGTATTTCGCCCATATTTATACATCTAAATGTATAGTTACTTTATACATTTTATACATTTTGTTGTATAACTCCAGTTTCCAGCTTTGCCCCTTTTCGCTTTTTCAGTGCTGCTTCTATCTCTTTTTCATCCAAATTTGACCGAGCAGCGTCCTCTCGAATAATTCTCTCCCATGTTCGCATTAGCCTCGCGAACATTTTATCGTCCATGACATGCTCAGGCTTGGCATTAAACGTTCTCTCGATGCTGCCATCCACTCTCACTGTTACTTTAACCACTTTCCCACTATTTTCCAATTTCGGTTCACCTACTACCTCTATCATTTTATTCCTCACTTCCTATTTTCTATAAATATTGTGTTGACACTATAAATATGTGCTCTACCTTTTGCGTTATCACCTACTATTGGCTGCAATTTTACGGTATTGGTACCTTTTTGTATCCAGCCAGTAATATTGATTTTCGATTGGTCACCGACATAATTGTTTCCAACGAGGACATCATTAACATATACTTCAAGAGTGGTACCGCCGGATTCTTCATGTATACCGTATGATAGTGGATGTTCGTGGTCGGGTTCGGTTGCGGTATCCGGATTGCTGTGCTGGTGATCGGGTTCAGTTGCACTATTTGGTATGCTATGCACATGGTCGGGCGCATCGTCTGTTTCTCCTTCGTGATAATGATCAGGTTCGGTAGATTCGGAATGATCATGATTAATATTTGTTGAATGCTTATGCGTTTCTGGTGTTACCACCTTCTGCCAATCGAGTTCTGTAATAAAATATGCATAGCCACAGCCTTCTAGATAATCATCCATCGGCTTTAAACATTCAGTGAGTGATGGTATCCATCCTTTTGACATTACATTAGTTATAACTATTATTGTTTCGGAACTATCTGCCTGTCCAGATGTTTTTGTTCCCCCACCTTCGTCAATCGTATGTATATGCCCACCAGCATAATCGGTATCTGCAATATGCCAATGTGCGCCTTCATAACCTGAGTCACCAATGGTATGGAAATGCCCGCCTTCCCATCCTGAAAAGCCAATAGAATGGTAATGTCCGCCTCCACCTTCACTTCCATTCACTGATGATTTGTATGGGTGCAATGTCCACGACAGCTCTACACGATTTATTGCACGCGTGTTATCCGGGAGGTCGATTTTCAAAATGACCGGATACACTGTATCTGCATCAACACGTTCATAATTCTCTTCCACGGGTCCGGAGATGAATGTAGTTACAGAACCATGCATCCAGACATTATTGATTTCCATTTGTCGTTGCAAGTTTGACTGGATATGTTCCAGATGCGTTTGTGAGATGCCCAGATCTATCTGTGTCCGTGAAGGTCCCAATTCCATACGCATCACACGATATTGCTGATTTGATATATTCCATACCGGCTGATTGATTGTTACAGTATCGCCAACTTTGAGTCCGAGGTCAAGACAATATTTGGTATCGACTGTACAGGATATTTCTGGCAGTGGTGTTTTATGGTCTGCAAGAACTTTTTGCATCTCTTCCTTCAACGGCTGATAGTTTGTGATTTTGAGATCAGGGAAAACAAGTTCTCGTAATCCGTATGTATTCTGTGCATCGGTATCCTCCACGATGGCACGTTTCTGATTGATACCTTCGTAACTGCCGAAACCATATACACGAGTTGCAAGCTGTTGGTAATTCATCCGATTGGTAAGCATAGTGAAGTTCGCACTGATATCGCCTCTGGCAGTACCACGTTGCTGCTTGAAATGCACCTTTTTTGATGTGTCAATCCACCAATCATAAGAATGTACGTCTCCATCTGCATCTGTCCACGATAATGCGCGTGCAATACCGGCAATCCACCGCAACCGACTTTCGTATTCGCCTCTTATTGTTATTTGCGTTGTGGGACATTGATCTGTTGCATCTTCACTATATCCAGTGCCATCGAGGACATAACTCAGAATTGTTTTTGCTGATGTATCAACGAATTGTACGCGGCATACATCTGTATTGCTCAGCCATATGCGGTCAAGTTTTGGTGCTGTCGTATAAGAACCCTGTGTGATCCTGAAACGAATCCAATATTTTGAAGTAGCATTAACAGAATTTTTTGCCCAGTCATCTGCTTTATTGGGTATGAATAACAGATAAGTCCCTGCACTTTCCGTGAATGCATTCGATTCATCGATACAATCGAGAGTAGCCCATGCGCCTGACCCTTTTGAATACTCAATGACAACCGAAGTATTCGCAGCCTGGACACCTTTTGTTGAATATTTAATTTTTACAGAGAAGAAAGTTTCATCCTTACCTATATATAGAGCATCATCTACATCACCAAAGGTAAGTATTACGTCATTTGTGGTGTCGTTATTTGCTTGCGTGGTGTAATCGGTGAAGGCAGAAGCGGAATGGTCTTCATCGAGTACAGAATCCACATTCTCGGCGTCATCGTCTGCCATGCGTTTGAATATTTGATATGCGAGATCAATGAAGCTTGCATAGCCTCGTAGACGGATGCGTTTGCCTATGCCACCTTCAGATTCTGAGAAATATTCTATGCCGTCGCTATCAATAGAGCCTGTAAGCAGCTCAGTGCCATCATCACGCATGATTTTGAAATCTTCTGTAAGATGATTCGTAATGATTTCACGATTAGTTTCGTTGTTTTGCACAACGAACTCGAAACTGGCAATATTGTTCAGTTCCTCCGTAATAGAGAATGATTCCGAAGGCGGATTGATCAAGTTATAGCTACCTAATTTGGCATAATAGAAACCACGTTCTGGAGCATATTCAACTAATAATGCATCTGCTGTGAATGTCTTTGCTGATTTTTGCTGCAATACTGCATCGACTGCAAATGTTTTTGTTCCTGCGTATATTCCATCTGCCCAAAATGTCTTTGTTTTTCTATTTACTATTTGCCCATCTGCTGTGATTGTCTTTGTTATTGCTGTTTGCTGCAATAATGCATCGGCTGTGAATATTTTTGTTTTAGTTCCACTGTAAGCAAAATAACCGAGGATATAGAAATCTACGGATGTGTCTTCTATTTTACTTTCCCATTTCTTGTTTGTATCCAAGCCAACGGCGAAGCCTAATTTATGATAAGTGCGATAATAGTAATCGTAGCTTGCGCCTTTTTTCCTGAATGCCGTTTTATATCCCGATGAGGAGAGATGGAGTTCACCGAAAATCCCTGTCGCACTCGATGGTGCATCTGAAGATTCGTCTATTTCCACATAGCTGCCTGTTGTAGAAAGAGAACGATCAATGCCGTTGGTTTGTGCCTGCCCGCTGGTGAGATAGCCTATCAGATAGAAATCTATTGCGGTATCTTGGATATAACCCTGACAGGTCTTGCTTGAATCGAGTCCTATAATGAAAAATACGTGTCGGTTCCCGACTAGATCCAGATGACGGTCATCAGTACTTCCTTTCTTCCGAAGACCAAATTCATAGTCAGTGGTACTAGAGGAATTCACAACCTCGAAGATAGCAGCAACGGCACCGTCTGGCACTTCGGAGCATGTTATATCCTGCCAGCTGCCTGTTGTGCTCAGGCTTTTATCGTATGCGTTAGTGAAAAAATCGGCATCTGAGTATGTATAGCCAACGAGTTTGAATTTGACGTTTGTATTTTCTATATAGCCTTGGCATTTTCTGTTTGCATCCACACCGACAAAGCCGAAAAG
>QMVO01000064.1 GCA_003661125.1 Methanosarcinales archaeon | reverse complement strand
TCATGTTTATTATCCCTCTTCAAAATAAGCGTGCGTGATGGACTACTATCTGTCCCCTTAACAATGAATACCTTACAGTTATAGTATTCTTCACTCATTCTGTCTTTTCCTCCCACTTGCACGCTCGATTTCCGCAACCCACAATCCTGTAGTTCCCCGTCAGTAGCCAGTAGTCCCGTTGTGTGATAATGCCCCTATCCCTAAGCCTTTTTATCGCTTCTATACGCTTGATGCTATCAAAGAGATTCTCTTGTCTTTTATTCATCATATTCATCTCCCAACTTTTCTTTCATCTCGCGTTCTATCCTCTCCTTCGCTTCTCTCGCCTGTCTCGCTAAGAATTCGTCATCCTTTTCTGGTGGAACATTACCATCCTCATCCAAGTCTTTTATGTTGACATATCTTGTCTTCTTAGCTTTCTTCTCCTTACTCTTCTCATCCTTTTTCTTATCATTACCAGACTCCTTTTTCTCCCACTTGAATATCTCTTCCTCTTCTTTCTCTTCTTCCTCCTCTTCTTCTTTTACTCTTATCCCAAACCATGCTCGCTGTATTTTACCCCCTATCTTCTTATGTTTCACATACACGCGAGGAGTTTCGCCCACTATCTCGGAAAATCGCTTCTTACCCACAATCGTTAGCCCTTCCCTCTCACAGAAATTCTTATAACACTCGTAAAGTTCACCCTTTGATATATACGCATTTGGGTCAAATTCACACCTCTCTTCTAAAAATGCGCGTACTGAATTGCTTATCCTCATGAACTCCGCCTTTTTCTGTTTTGAAGTTTTACTTTCAGAAAATTTAAACCCTCTCGCTTCTAATCGCTTCAAACCTTCTAAGCACCAGTTCAAAAATCCTGCAATGCCGTCCTTCTCCACCAATACCCGCTCGTAGTTTGAAATCGCATTATCTATAAACTGATTCGGGAATTCTATTACTATCACTCGCTCCCAAAACGCTGTTGTCGCATCCTGCACCTCTGGAAACTTATTCCCGAGAATAATGAATTTCGCAAAGTTCACGAAATCTATCGTATTCTGTTTATTCTTGACCTCCGCTGAAACCAAATCACCGCCTGTTAGCTTCTTAAATTCGACCGTCTCCATCTTGTCCTGCACCGATGGCTCTGAAATGATATTCACAAGCTTACCAAAAAGCCTCGCTTTTGAGAATCTGTGCCTGCCGTCAAGCTCTTCTATCGAGACTGAAACTGTGCATATATCACCAAGTAAAATTCTCAATAGGTTCACAAATGTTGTCTTCCCGTTCCTGCCCGTGCCATACAGCCATAGCGATTTGTGCGCAGGCATGTCTGGATACAAACAATAACCCAAAAATTCTTGGAGTATCGGTATATCTTCCTCTCGCACTATTTCACTTATGAACCTCTTTATGTTCGGGCAATCCGCTTCCGCATCGTATTCCACCGGCAACTGGTATGTGTATATCTTTGATGGATCAAATGGATGCAACGTGAAATCTTTAAGGTTCAATAGCCCGTTCTTAACTGGCAAATAATCCTTATCCCTGTTGAATAGACTCCGTGGAACGTATGTCCTCCGTCTGATATGGTTGATTATCTCCGCAATAAGGTATGTTGATGCCTCATCGCCTATTATCTTCTCCGTCTCCGCTTTTATAAGCTTCTCGCCCGGGATATATATACCGTCCCTGTAAACATATATGTCCTCATTATCGTCCGCTGTGACAAAGATGAAGCGTTCCATTAAATCGTTCAGTATCGCCGCTTTTATCTCCTTATCCTTTAGCTTCTCTCGCTCCTTCTTCTTTTCCTCTTTCTTATTTTCTTCAATTTTGTGTGTTGCTACATACTCTCGCGCTTTTCTTATCGTTAAATCGTAATAGCTCTCGGTCTTCTCCTGCCACTTCCCTATCTTACAGCCCCGCATAATCTCCTTTATCTCGGCGTCTGAAAAACCATTTGCACACAAAATCGTGACAAGTGCCATCTCCGCTTCGCTCCTCGATTTGTATCGCTTGCCCCACACACCGTTATACAGCTCCTTCACCTTCTCATTACGCTCAAGTAGCTCTTCAAACTTCACATGCTGTTTTATCTCTACTGCCGGCTCCGGTTGCTTTATTTCGGTATTCAAAACCGCGTCCACCAACACATTGTTTTGTTTGCGTGCTCTTTTTATGTCCTCTTCATCAAAATCATCAACCCAGTATGTCGGAACTGGCATGTCCGGTATCTTCATGTTCGGGTAGCCTATCGGTTGCGTTACACGTCTGATATCCGTTGTTGTATCAAACTCTACACCGCTTTCTTCTCTTAACTGCTTGTAAAATAACCTCTGCTTCTCATTAAACTCCTTCCTGAATACTTTACCCCTCAGCTCAAACCTGTTCACCGGGAAAAATAGATGATAGCCATTACCAGAACACGCAAGAAAACCGCGCAGCCCCTTTCCCTCCATAAAACTCTTGAACTTTCGCGCTTCTTCAAGTGCTTTATTTCGCTCTTCTTCAGTCGCTACTCTCGATTTGTCCGCTCTTGGCGCATCGAAATCGAACCAGAAGCACCATATTGCACTTGTGCCTTCAATTGTATCCTCCCCCGTCTCCTTCTCATTTAGTGAAATCCATGTCGTCCAGCCTCGCCTTATATTCTCACTTAGAACCTTCTCTAATTCACCTTTCTCAACCCACTCGGTCATCTTCCGCGGCGATGTCTTCGGTATTAGATACTTTCCCTTCTCCTCGTCCCACTCGGGTCTGCCTCCGAAGATAGTATAGACTTCTCTGTCCCCCAATATCAAAATGTGCTTCTTAAAATCCTCGCTTTTTATCTCTATCCCCATCTCATCTCCACCTCGCATATCACTATATCTTTAACACTTTAAACACTTTAAACATTTCTATTTCTTTATATAAAGAATTAAAATATAAAAATTTATATAAATAAATATATGTGTTTAAAGTGATTAATCTGTTAAACTATAGAGAGATGAAAGTGGATAGATATACAGAAATTGTCCATAGTGTCCAAGAAGACCACTTTCTACATTTTTATATGTGAATTAACCACTATCAATCAAATTTTCTGGAAAAATATAGTGCATGGTCTTACTTGGACAACTTGGACATCGCATTAAAAACACACCCCGGCACTCCGCCGCCCGGTTGAGTTAGGAGGTGATAGAAGGATGGAGAAGATAAGGTGGACGTTTGCGTGCCGGGGGAGTTTTTTTATGCGTTTGTTTTGCCTCGTTCAAAAAGAAAAACGAGGTCAGGAACGAAAACATGAATACAAACGGGTTGTTAGCTCTTATCATCGCTGCCTCATAAAAGAGAAAGGCAAAAAGTATAGGCAGTCACCTCTTATCAAAAGTGTTATGCCGTTATGTCTTTAGGGAAAACCGCTCGCTTGATAATGAGTTCGCCGTCCCTGTTCGTGGCGTATATTATGGTGCGGTCCACTTTTGCGATAATCAGCACTTCGTCTGGTACGAGCTTTTCGTAAATGTATTCTTCAGTCATTACCCCTTCTTCTCTATCTTCACACTGCGATAGAACCCGTTCGGGAACTGCACGCTTTTACCTTCCACTCTTGCATCTGGGTGTCTTCGTGCGAGTTGCTCTACTGATGTCTGGAACTCCTGCTCACTACCACCGAATGGTATAGTCATTGCAGTACTCGGTAATGCCAGTGCACTTTCGCTCTCCCCCTTCTCTAACTGTTCTTTCCACGCTTTTCGTCGTGCTTCGTAATATTCGTCCCTCGCTTTCTTCAAATTCTCTCTCGCTTTCTTCACTTCCTCAGTCTCTTCACCCCAGAACCAATCGAGAAGCGGGTCGCCTAAGAACCAGTCAAAGACGCTCATGCTCGCATCACCTCCTCATTCATGTGGACACTCTTCGCCCCTTTCGCGCCTGCGCCCGTAATCCTTTCGCTCTACACTACGCCGGTATGAATCACGAAAGGGACCTGTGCCGTCCCTAACGGCGCGTCTATCTTTGCCCGTGTTACATCACCTCCTAACAATTATAAATAAGATATAAACATTTATTTCTTTTTCTCTTCTGCAATAACGAACGAGCGGTAAAGAACCCCGATGCGAATGAGGATGGTTCTATCATTGTGCTTTCAGCTCTTTCGTGCCGCTTATGCCTTTCAGTTCGCCTATCTTCAGTTGTGGCACGCCACTTGAATCGTCAATTTGGAGGGTGTATGTTTTGCCTGATGTTGATTTTAGTTTTAATTCGCTTACTGCTTCTTCTTTAGCTGCTTTCTCTTTAAGTTTCTCTCTCTTCTCCTTTACAACTTTTTCCTTCAACCATCTGAATCTATCTTCTTCTGCCATTTCTTTATCACTCCCATACTTCTAATGTTTTTTGTGAAGTATCAAATATTTTAGCAAAGATTCTATCAAGGTTATGTGGAATGTCCTCTGGAAATATTTGAATTAATGGTAAGCCGTATTCTTGGTAGTGTTTCAGTTTATCTTGCATTCGCTCATCATATTCTTTATTTCCTATCATGCCCCAGATTTCAATATATTGATTACCTACTAAGAAGTCTGCCCGGTAATTGCTAAAAGGTATCTGTGGATTGTATATATGAGGGATTTTATTATGGAAAAGATAATTATCTACCATTCTCTCAAGAGAAGAGCGAACTAAATGCCCATCATCTGCTTCTTGTAATTTTGGATACTGAGAAGTATCCCATAATTTAATGTTATGCTTCTTTAATATCCAATATATTGCCCCCGGAGTCACACCATAGTAAGTTGCTATTCGTTCAGGTGAGATTCTTTTAAGATATTTATCTATAATATTCTGATGCTCCTCTGGTTTTATCTTTTTTGGTTTATGTGTACCTAGATGTTTTTGCCTTATCCATTTAACATGGCACTCAGAAGAACAAAAAATAGCAGTAGATTTCCCTCGTCTTTTAGTTATAAATTCTTTGCCACAATATTTACACTGCCTAATTACATTTCCACCTTGCCAATTTGGGTGGTTTTCTTTTTTTCGATGTTCATTAAAACATTTCTTTGAACAATAGTAATTATTAGCTTTCTTAAGTCGGTCTCTCTCTCGCTTAAACTCTTTACCACAACCAGAACAGATTAATGTTATTGGTCCTCCTCTCCAATTATAAGCAGAGCTTCCTCTTATATTTTCAGAACGCCATTTACCTTGGCATCTTCGAGAACAAAAAAGATGCTTACTTCTTTTAAGGCGATAAGGTTTTATATCTATCTCTTTTCCGCAATAGTCACATTTTGTTTTCATCCTCTACTATTATGTTTAATTTAGGTTCCATATAAAAGTTCAACATATTTCCCGGCTCCGATATCCAAAGGTTCAATAGTGGGACTAGCTTCTGATGTTGAATTCCTATTAAGATACAACTTACATTTTAAACTTGAATTATTTGTCGCAGCATCGATATTCATCACGTCTGCAATCCATGTTATTCTTAGCTTGCTCTGTCCAGCAACTATGTCGCTTGCAGCGCTGTCACTTAAGATGATTTTAGTTGCTTTTCTGTTTGAGTAGTCAACTATGTAATCGTCACCTTCTACTAACACAACTGTGTCTGAGAAGTCTCCGAGAACACTCTTTTCCACTGCAATTATGGATGCAACACCAATTTCCTCTGCCAAAATGGTTGCGTGCTTATCACCAGCCTTTGCAGGCAATGCTCCGTTCGTTGCGTTATCATCCATTATCCAAGTTGTTTGAGCGTCTGATTTTGCTGCTTCGCTTACATCTTCACGATATAATTCTATGCAAGGGTTGTCTGAATCAATAGTGAACTTTGTAGTGGCATTCAATGGAGAAGCATAAGAATCCCCATCACCGTATATTTCTGCCTGTATAGGTGTTGTGTGCGTGCTACCGCCATTGCTGACTTTAATTTTGAGATGTTTGAAGAATGAGAGTACTGCAGAATTAGATGAAATTGTGCCAGTTAGTGCCGAACCGTTTACAAACTTCCAATCAGTGCCTCGTGTGTAATCAATATATAGCGTGTTTGTTTCCCCTGGTTGATTGGAAGATGTGTAATATCTGATTTTGAAACGAGTTGCCGTATCTGGCTCATTCAGTTTCTCAACTCCATCTTCTTTAAGAACAACATTTCCACCGCTTTTCTCAACGGTATATGTTCTGTATGTGTCATCCCTCGGTATATCAGACCAAACATGTTCGGAATCACCTATTATTTTAATTTGTGTTGCGCCATAGCTACCGGTTGCTTTTGCCCTAAATTCCAAAGTTACTGCTTCAGCTCTTGATGTTACTTGAGCATACCCTGAGACTCCACTACCGTTTGCATGAACTTCAAGATATTCGCTATTGGCTTCGCTATAACTATTATAAGAACCAGTTTTTTTAAGGTCCCATAACTCGGTATCAATACTATTATCATTGTGTTCGTCATAAGAAGTGAGTGATGGACAGTCAAGCATATACTCATCATCAATTTTTTCAATGCCTTTAAGAGTCCCCTCATCAATCACCTCAAGTACCTGCAAAGTTGGATGCACCTGTTTTATGAGTTGACGCAAATTCTCCTTGTTTTGCGAAATATCCACACCATCTACGGTCTTGCCATCATCCAGCGTGATGTTGTGCGCACCCATCGCTAAGTCTGTGTCGATCTCAAGCTCGCTTAGTTTCGTGACCCCTCCTCCTATCGTACTAAAGCTTCCCATCCCTTATCACACCTCCGCGTATAATATTCTCGCCTGATAAACCACCCCACTACCGCCTGCATTAACATTTGTAATTGTAATATCAGTTCCCGCATCTGCACCCATGCCCTCATTCAGTGCCGCAAAATCCACATACTGTACCGAACCTTTACCTGAGAAAGGTATTCTTATAGACTTCGCATTACCGCCAGTAGTCCAGTTGATTTTGAAATCGTTTGCCTCACCTGCGGATATGAAGAATCCGTATATATAACCAGTCTTGCCCGTTCCCACAGATTTTGTTACAAGTGCCGTGCCGGCAGAGGGTGCAGTAACTTCGTCTGCGTGCACCCATTCGGGCTCAATGTTTCTGCCCCAGCGCTCGAGTTTCGCTTGGGCGGGTATATACGTCATCTCCTAACCACCTCTATCATAGTACCCACCGGTTCATTCCATTAAATAGAAATATCCATATAAATAGCTGGTCTTAACTATCATATTATCCACCAGTTACTACCATCTGAGACTAAAGTATAGCTCTCATACTGCGTGGTTATTTGAATTGAAGCGTTACCGTCTATGTTTGCGCCTGCTCCGTCTATTGTTACTGCGTTTTCCGAACTGTCTATCTTCTTCACGTTCACGATCGCGTCAGCTTGTGGCGATGGGAGAGTTATTGTAATTGCTCCGCCTGATGCGTCGGCTAAGACTATCCTGTTTGCGCTTGCGTTGTAGTTTGAAGATACGGTGACCACTCTAAGTTTTGCTGCGTAATTCGTATCCAGAATCTCCTTTGCTATCGGTGTCGCCAATCTGCTTCTTACGTCTCCCTGATAGTAGAGCCTCACGGTTGTGTTCGGACCCGATGAGAGGTATCTGACGTAAATCTTCAGAACGAGCCTGCTCCCCGTAGCCATCACATGATCGCTTGGCATAATCAAGCTCGTGACAACATCTCTTCTATCGGACACGATATCACTGAGAGAAGATTCTTCAATGAGAGTTTCTGACCCACCAGAATCTCTCTCGTAAAGCCTAAAGAAGAATCTGACATCAAGTATCCCGCTAACTTTTTTAGCCTGAAAGTTCGTGGTGAAAACCCCGAGCCTCAGGGTTGGAATGCTGCCCGCTGAAGCAATCCACGAGCCTATTTCATAGTCTCCAGCACTGTTTTTAGTGATTTCGACATAAGCTTCCGCGAGTTCAGGTGGGGTTAGTGTAAGCTGTTTGTATGCTGGAACATCCGCATCCGCCGCATCAAGGAGATAGTAATTTATCCCGAGACCAGTTGTAGCAATGTCAACATATCTTCTCGTTGGAGCATCATAGGGATCCACCGGTTCTCCGAGATCCGTGATTTTGAAGTTCTCCATATCCAAGTCCGTGTCAATCGGCAAAGTCGACAGTTTGTAGTCTCCTTCATCGAGTTTTTTCTTTGCGAGCAGATAGCTTATGACATCTAAGGGCATTTTCCATCACCTCCTAATGTAAGAGTATCTTCCATGCATCCACCGTGACCGCTTTAGAACTGTCTTTATTGGCGATTTGTATCCGCATATTGTCACTAAACACTG
>QMVO01000063.1 GCA_003661125.1 Methanosarcinales archaeon | reverse complement strand
TCTGGCTTCTTTACTGCTCCTCTTTCCAATACTAATATCGAATTAGCTACATTAATGTAGTGGTCGTCTCCTCGCCAATACCAAATGTTGTTACCGGCAGATACGACATAATCCGTCACATTCCACGAATTCAGCTCAAACGTGTTGCTGTCCACGATACTTGTGTTCAGGTTATGGCTATTAAACTCCAAGCAGCTATCGCAACACGGCTCATAAGCTGTTAGATGCACCACCGTGAGATTTGCTTTGGTTATTACATCCGTGTTCACCGTGCCGTTGAAGTATGCCCTCCCAGAATCATGTGCGACAAAGGGCCAGGTAGCATAGGCATAGTGAAGGGCATCACATCCATCGTTTATCCAGTATTGAATGTCTTTAGGGTCATCCCCTCCTTCATAGACCACAACCAGAACAATGCCATATACTCTGCCGTCAAAACCGCCAACGGTCGCATTAATTTTTGAGGTGGTTGCAGTATTTATGGATCCAGCATTGACTAAATCAGTTACATTATACCACATCCAGTATTTTCCATGAGTGCTACACCATACATTTGGATTTATGTCATTCTTACCCCGCAAATGTATTGGTCCAAGTCTATTCTTGTCATTAATCCCATTGAACACGACGTTCACCCATCCTTCGTAATTCTCGGTGCCACCCCATATACCGGTGTATAAACGTGCCCATTTAACCGTTCCGTTGGGAACGTCAAAATTTCCTGTAAGCGTTGTTGTCCCTACCCAGGGTTCACAGCCAATGAACACACCGCCGTTGACAGTGCCATTCGTTCTCGTTTCTACTGGATATCCATCGAAGTTGTAGTTAGCTACCACCGGAACTGCTATCAGGCAGAGCATGGTGAGGTAGAGTATTGCAATCATGTTTATCCTTGCCAGCAAATATTTTATTTTATCCTTTTCCATTTTCACCCCTTTCCCTCTTTACCTTATATTAACATGATCTTATCTTTAGGAAATAAAAAATAAGGAAATTAAAAAATAAAAAGCTCCTTGTTAGGAGCTATCTTTTTTCTTTTCTCTTTTTTTCCTCCTTTTATGGGTTCAACTTAGCTAATGATTGTGCTGCAAGCTCAACGGGAATCTCTGTTACTGGGAAGCCCCACCGCTCAAAGTCCACACCCGTCACATATCCTGCCTTATTTAGGTGTATCTCAATCGAATATTTAGTATCTTCCTGTCCATACAGTAGCACAGTGTCCCATTTAGCTGCCCATTCCTCATTCACGGCTATAAATTTATAGCGGATTTTACTGACATCTACCGGCTGAGTTATCCTCTTCAGGTACTCTGCTTCTGTTATTTTCTCTGTCACAATCAAAAAAGCATTGCTTGCTTCCATGTAATCTCCGCTGCTCCGGAACCCTGCTTCATTACTCGTTGGGCGCAAATAGGACGTCACATCACGCTCGTCAATGCCTATCTGTGCGGCAGTAGTAAAACTCCAGACGTCATTCCAGGTCCGACCATTGAATAGCAGGTCGCCTTCATTTGGACCCGCACCAGGGGCAACGGTGATCAGCCTGGCACTATCTACCTTTGATCTATCTATCTTCATCGCATCGAATGGTGCATACGCAGTTGCTTCTTCTGGCGTTGTACACTTAGATGCGCCACCATAGAGCAGATCGAACCCTTCATTGATAAATAGCTTTCGCTGCGGCAGTTCGCGCTCATCTGCATACACCACTACGAGGAGCATCCCGCGTATAGATACATTGTCACCGCCTGGATGTGAGTTGACCAGAACCGCAGTGTTGCCGCTTGTGTCAAAATCTCCAGTTACGTTGTATGCCAGCATCCCGTATGGATAATCGTAGCTACCGTACCCTTTTCTATCCGAATAGTGTGCCGCCAGTGCTTGATTATTTCCGTTGAATGTCAGGCTGACTTCATCAGGCATCACTCCTCCTTTGTCCCATGTGTACGGCACATATAATCTTGCTTCTTTGATGGTCGCAGTATCCGGAACTGGCAGGTCGCTTGCGGTCCAATTGACGATGTAGCTCGTCCAGTCCGGATAGGAATATGAACTTAGATAGTAGCTATCGCCAAGTGAATATAACAGGTTGCCGTGGAGTTCAAACGCCTTCCATGTAGTGATGTCATCGCCACCCGTGTATCGCTTGCCCTTGTAGCCGTTGTTCACTACCATTGTAACCATAGTTGATTCATTGTTCGTCTCATCAGACTCAATGACTTCACCGTTGCAGTCAGCGGTAACGGTAACATTCACGGAATCGCCAGCATTTCTGCTCATTGTGTCATAAATGCACACCGTTTTATTTTCACCGGCTGCCAATCCGTCTATTCTTGCTTCTTTGCTGAAACCGTCAATAACAAAGCTCACGTTGAATGCGCCTGCATCTCCGCTGCCGTTGTTCTCAATCTTCGCACATATCTTGTTGCTCTCGTTTCCAAATAGGTAGCCACCGCAGTTTAGCTCGATTTCTGTTACGTTTAAGTCAGGCCTTTCTACGACCCCTTTCTCCAGGATCAAGAACGCGTTGCTCGCTTCCATGAAATCACCTTTTGTCTCGCCCGTAGGAATGTGGCTCTGGAAGTTTGCGAGGTTATCAGTTGCTTTGAGATAAGCTAATACATCAGTCTCCGCGATACCAAGCTCAGTGGCTCCTTCATAGTGGTCCCATATCCCTTTCCACAGTCCGTTATTGAATGACAGTCTGTTCTTGTCATCTCCATCAGCCGCATTTGGCGCGACCGTTATCAGTGTAGCTTTACCTATTTCTTCTATGGGTACTGGCTCACAGCAAGTAAAGTTTGCGTAGGTGGTTGCCTCTTCTGAACTCACACCGTAAAGCTTGTTTGCATACAGCATGTCATATCCTTCGTCAATGCAGATGATCCGCTCTGGCTCGTCCGGATGCTTATAGACCACCATTAGCAACATACCCTTCATTGACACCTCAAGTGCAGCGTCAGATTTTGTCAGTACTGCTTTATTTTCGCCGGTTGCATTGAATTCGCTGGTCACGTTGTAAACCATCATCCCGGCGGGATAGTCATACTTGGGAAATCCCTTGCGATCAGAGTAGTGTCTGGCTAACGTTATGGAGTTGTCATTGAATGTCAGATTAACATTACCAGGCATTACATCGTCCTTGTCCCATGTGTAATACACGTACAGCCATGCCTTCTCGATGGTTGCATTCTCAGGAACAGGTAAATCACTTGCAGTCCAGTTAGCGGTATATTCAGTCCAGTTTGTAGCCCCGCTCAAGTAATAGCTGTCCCCAACAGAATAGGTCAGATTGATTGTATCTTGTGGGTGGCACTGCACGTTTGTCAGGTTCATGTCGGGACCCTGCCATCCACCGCCTTTGTAGCCATTGGAAACGACTGTTCCATTATTCCACATCGTGTTATTCGTTTCGTCAGACTCAGGAATCTCGTTATTAGAATCTACGGTTACATTTATCGCAAAAGCATCTCCTGCCATGGGATACCATAAACAGTTGCAATGCACGATTGTAGTAGCTCCTCCTGGCAAGACGGGAACTTGCACTGTACACAACATAGTTCCGTCTACTTCAAACGTAACATTGAACGGAGATAAAACGCATGCTCCGCTGTTTTCTATCACCGCAGATATGTTGTTACACTGCGGGTGCACACCAGGACCAGGTTCTGGTCCGACTGCACTGCCACCGAGACCCGGCGCATCGTAATTCACTTCAACCTTGGTCACGCTCAGGTCTGGTTTGAGCACCTCACAGGTGAATGTGCCGTTTCTCCATTCTGTTGGTGGTTCTGCAAACAACGAACTACCCTCATCGAATATCAATGGAGTTGTGCATAAACTTGTACTAATGCAGTGAATTGTCAGCGTTCCGATTAGTACCTCGCCAGTTCGGTTAAATAAGGTCTCGAAAGTTATCCACTCTCTGCCATCGACACTTGAATTCCATGTTCCCAGTGGCCAGTCATCAGTGTTGCGTTCCCAATCTGTTACATTAGCACATCCCGGATCGTACGTGATATTTAATGTGCCACCTGCACATCCATCTGGATCCGTTATATTAGCCCATACCTCTACAACTACGGTGTTGCAATATCCGGGAACACTACTATTCTCTGGTTCGAGCCATACCACGTTCTCTGCTGGCTGTGCAGAAGCTGTCGCCGTTATTGCAACCAATGCGAAAAACGCAACTATTCCAAGTAATGCTATTCCATTTTTGTTTTTCATCTTTTTCTTTTCACCTCCTATTTGTTGGGTATTTATATCGCGCCCCTCCTCGGCGCGCGGGAGAAGATGATTACCAAAATATCTTCTTCAGTCCCTTTTTCTCTTCACCTATTGGGGTACTGCCTTCTTGCCCCATTTCCCCCTCATGGATTCGAACCACGTAGAGGGCTGGATGGTATTTTCACGCTTTTTGCTACCTTTCCCCTCCCACATATCTCCGCCTTCTATCTTACCTTTAGTAAGATATACGACTTTTATTGTTGAGGTTAATTAAAAAGATTTCCATAGAAGTAGTATGAAGTATAAAAATTGGATTTTAAAATATAACGTATGAATGGATTGTATTTGCCGTGGACTTAATTTCCAAACTCCAAATAACAAATACCAAATCGGACAGACAGGTGATAACGGATGTACTTCATTTAAATACTAAATGCCTGTTACTTATACCACCAAGACTAAAATATACAAATGAGAACAATCGAGTGGGACGAGAAAAAGGACTCACTAAAACTAATAGATCAGACTTTATTGCCGCAGGAGTACAAGATCGTGGAGTGCAAGACGTTAGCAGAGCTAATAGATGCAATACAGCGATTAAAAGTGAGGGGTGCACCTGCATTGGGTGTTGCGGGTGCTTTCGGCGTTGTTTTAGCCTGCATAAATGAGAAAAGTAAGGAGATTGTAAAAAAGAAGGTTGAGAGGCTTAAAAAAGCACGACCTACGGCTGTAAATCTCTCTTACGGCGTTAACAGGGCATTAAATGCAGCAATGCTGGGGAAAAGCACGCAAGAGATGAAAACGTATGCGCTGGACGAGGCGAAAAAGATGGCAGACGAAGACGTTGCGGTTAACAAAACGATAGGTGAGTATGGAAGTGATCTTCTGGAAGATGGAGATGTGGTATTGACACATTGCAATGCGGGTCGTTTAGCTTGTGTTGATTGGGGAACTGCGCTGGGCGTAATAAGAACTGCAATAGAGAAAGGAAAAAGAATAGAAGTAATAGCGTGTGAGACCAGACCTCTGAATCAGGGTTCGAGGATAACCGCTTGGGAACTGCTTCAAGACAAAATCCCGGTTACGTTGATTGCAGATAGCATGAGTGCCGCCGTAATGCGAGAAGGTAAAGTAGATAAAGTGATAGTAGGTGCAGATAGGGTGGTTAAAGACGGGGTGATAAATAAAATAGGGACTTATATGCATGCAGTGGTTGCGAAAGCGCATAACGTTCCTTTTTACGTTGCCGCTCCACTCTCCAGTTTTGACTTGAAAAGGTCTTACAAAGAGGTTGTGATAGAGGAAAGAAGTCCTGAAGAGTTGATATTTTTCGCGGGGAAGCAAATTGCACCGCTCATGGTTAATGTTTATAATCCCGCATTTGACTTTACCCCTTTTGAGTTGATAGAGGCTGTTATTACGGAGCGCGGCATCTGCTCAAAAATGTAACCCTTTTCCGTATTTGTCATTGAATCGAAATAATTTATTCTCCATAATACTCTTTTCCTATCACAAAAACTTCTGCACTTCTTTTACGTGATGCCTCCGGCGAATATGCTCTCGTATGCCTGAACTTCTCTTTCACACTACCATAAAACTTATTATAATAAGCGCCCTGGAAGATTTTCACCACGAAGTTACCATTTTTCCTTAAAAGCGCAGAAGCTATGTTTAATGCAGATTTGCTCAGTTCAAAAGAACAAAAATGGTCATAATCTCTATTCCCACTCAACTTTGGCGACACATCTGATAAAACGACATCTACCGAATCTTTTCTTTCTGAAAAAAGTTTTTCTCTGATTGTAGAAACAGTCTCCTCTTCACTTGTTATGTCACCTTTTATTGATTCAACGCCTTCCAATTTTTTTATGTGCTGCAAATCCACGCTTATTACCACCCCTTTCTCTCCGACTAACTCTTTTGCCACCTGTGACCAGCCTCCAGGAGCGGCACCAAGATCTACAACCACATCTCCCTCTTTTATCACATCAAATTTATCTTCTATTTGCAGCAGCTTAAATGCAGAGCGAGACCTGTAACCTTCTTCTTTCGCTCTTTTGTAAAACCTGTCTCTTTTCAAGTCTGCTCTTTTTACCATGCCGAATTCAGTTTTAATTAATTAATACTTTATTTCCTCCTCACTCTTACCTCTATCTCCTTCCAGTCTTCCTTTACGCCCTTCAACGCAGAAACAGCACCTGCAATCGCCTTTCCCATTACATTTTGCACGAACTCGTTTGCTCCCACCTCCTCCTTATCCACAAATATCTCCACTTCTACTCCGTTTTTTTCTTCCATTTTACCTCATCATCTCTTCCATTAACCGTCTCAAAAATCCTTTCCTCTTCCTCTCGCCGTAGTCTATTAGCTTTTCCCGTTTTATTCCGCTTCGCTCCTTTGCTATCCTTATTGCCAATTCTTTCCCGCCTAAATGGTCTATCAAACCCATTTCTTTTCCTTCTCGTCCTAAATACACCTTACCTGTGGATAATTCCTTCATTTTCGCATTAGCCAATTTCCTGTTCTTCGCTATGGCATGCAAAAAACTATCCTGAATCTCATCCAATTCCTTCTTCATCAACTCTCTTTCTTCCTCCGTCGGCTTCTCATACGGCAGTCCTAAACCCTTATAGATGCCCGTCTTTAGTGTCTCAACGTCTATGCCAAACTTCTTCATCAGCTCACCGATGTCTGGTCTTATGCTCATCGCCCCTATACTGCCCACCGTGCTCAACACATCAGCTACAATTTCATCGCACGCGCTTGCAATCCAATAAGCACCCGAAGCAGCATATTCTCTTACCCATGCTATGGCTGGCTTCTCCATATTTTCTATACAGGTTGCTATTTCTTTGGATGCAAAGGGCGTCCCTCCAGGAGAATTTATCTCAAATATCACCGCTTTTATCTTCCGCTTCTTCTCTACTTCCTCTATATCTCTTATTACTTCAGTAGATGCAGCCATGATCCCGAAAATCGATTCCTCTGAAGTAATCATCCCTTTTATCGGGATTATCGCAATTGCTCCTTTTTCTTTCATTTTACTTCATTTCCAAATTACAAATTTCAATTCTTCTATCAATTTTAACTATCCCATCTATAATCATAAATAAATATTAGCCATCGGTTTTTCAGTAACCAAATAAAAATGGATGAATTGGCATCGAGAATAAGCGAATGGATAAGAAAGAGAGTGAGAGAAGCAGGTGCAAAAGGCGTGGTTCTGGGAATGAGCGGGGGACTTGACTCTTCGGTCACTGCGGTATTATGCAAAAAAGCGTTTCCCGATACCACGCTTGGCTTGATAATGCCTTGTTTTTCCTCAAAAGAAGACGTAGTACATGCGAAAATGGTTGCAAATAAGTTTGGCATAGCGACAAAGGAAATTGACATTTCCGATATCTTCAAATTCCTTTTGAACATCCTGGAAGAACGAGAATACGATAAAGAAGCGAAAGAAGGTATAGATATTGCGGTGGCTAACCTGAAACCTCGTATCAGGATGATTTGCCTTTATTACTTCGCAAATAAGCTCAATTATTTAGTTGTGGGCACAGGAAACAAAAGCGAGCTTTCCATTGGATATTTTACAAAATACGGCGATGGCGCTGCGGACATTCTGCCGCTTGGCGACTTACTGAAAACAGAAGAAAGGAAATTGGCAGAGGTGCTTGACATTCCCAGAGCAATAATAGAGAAGGTCCCGAGTGCGGGTCTGTGGGCAGGTCAAACAGACGAATCTGAGATTGGAATGAGTTATGATGAGCTGGATAAAATCCTATTAGCGATGGAAAGTGGAGATTTTCGCGGTTGCGACCCGGAATTAGAAAAACGAGTAAAAAGGATGATGGAAGCGTCGAGACATAAAAGAGAACGGATAGCGGTGTTTAATCACCGACGAGACCGCTGCGAGCACTGAGGTCACATGAAGGAATGGGATGTGAGTTGTCTGGTAAGCCAAACTCCTCAAACCCGTATTTGCTCAATATTAAGTGGTAAAGTAAAATATAAAATCATGCATATTACCCAAATTTGCACATACTGCTCTCTCAGCCATTTTCAGTTTTTGGATTCCACCTTTTATTGAGCAGGTT
>QMVO01000062.1 GCA_003661125.1 Methanosarcinales archaeon | reverse complement strand
TAACTTCTTCATATCTCAATTCCCTTACAAAGCGGGTGCAGTTTCCGTGCATTTATCCATCCCCACATGGAAAATGGATTTTCTATTTTATAACTCTTTTGTTTTGGCACGATATAGTTAACCCCCCCTAACCATTATTGCAAGAATATCGCATGGAAAGTTTTAAAATAAAGGGTAGCTATACAAACACGAATATATAAAAGGCAGGGGTTAGCGGAAGCGTGCCTGATTATCCTAAGAATCTTCTCAAATTTGCTGCTCTTAGAACATATTCTCCTAAATCTTCTGTTTTATTTTCCTTTAATGACCCTGCAATATAATCCGTTATTTCTTTATGCTCCTCATCAAGTTGAAAATCAACTTGGAATTCTCTAACCCCTGCTTCAAGTCCTTTTGGTAAAAAACCCGCACCAGGATTAAAATATCTTAGCGCATCCTTTAAATCATCTTCAAAATTTACATACACTTCGCTAATAAATTGCAGGTCGGCTTCATCAAGGGCGTTCAAACCAAGGATCTCTGGTGGCAAGCCAACTGAATAGAGAGCAGCTGTAAATGTTATCGCCCTCGGCAATGTAATTCCTCCTGTACTACGTGAATAGCCGAATAAGCCAATATGCAGCTTCCTTTTTCTTCTGCTCGGAACATACTTTGCAACTTTATTGATTACTGGTGCCAATTCTATGATTTGTTTCTGATATTTCCGAGAATACTTCCTGATTATCTCCAAGCACCTTTTTTCGTCTATTTCCTGCGCCGAACCTGTTTTTCTTTCCTGCAATATTCTTATAGCTCCCCTAACTTCATCAGGCGGATTGTCATATTTGAATGCCGATTGAATAGTAAATGTATGAGCGCTTGGATATTCTTTTGCAACTCTTTCCACTGTTTGTGGTCTGAGATTGCCTCTGAAAGGAGCCGAGCCGATACCCACAATGGGATATATTTCAACACCTATATTCTCTGCTAATCTTTGCAATCTTTGAAGAGCTATCTTGTTTAAAAGAACCGCGCTGATAAGCCCGTAATTCATTGCCGGGTCTGACCTTGCGAGAAAAACTCTTTGATATTCTACCTTCTTATCTTGCAAATAATCTCTCGTTATGTTGTGTGCGTCAAGCATGTGCTCCATTTCCTCAAACAGGGGTATGACATTAATTCCTTCTGGCTTGAATTCCCCAATCCACTCCGCAATTGTTATATCCCCTTCACTAAATGGTTTATTCTGTTTTCCCACAACAAAATCGCAATAATATCTGTAAATCCTATCAAGGCACTTAGAAGAGGCAGTCATGGGTAAGATGACCTCGAATATCGGTGGCGTATCATCGTGATAGAATAATTTAGCTGCGTCAAATGACCGGGGTATGCTCTCCAATGTTTCCAATAAAATTTTCGGTTCACCCTTTTCTATGGTTGGATTTGGCACCCTTAAAGTTATAAATACATCCCTACCCAATCTTTTCTCCCGGAAGAATGATTCATATTTTGTCAACAATTTTTTGACTACAAAATTATCCACTTCTTTACCTTCACAATCCCACATCTGTTCATCGCAACCCAAATGAGAGAACGCGTAGTATGCCTCATGTATTTCGTCTTCACCGCCGAGTTCGGTGTCGCTTGCAAAAAACGGCGAATTTACATTATCTGGGTGTTGTGTGCTCATGCACTTTGGTATTTTTAGCATGGTTATTTGTATTTTAGTATAAAACACTATCAAGAGAATTTTCATCAAGAGCGTTTTTTATCTCTCTCGCGATCCTCCTCCCGGTGCTCATTGGCTCCTGATAGAGTAGCTGAGAGTAAGGGGAACCATTGATGTAGAGATTGGTCCCTGCCACAATTCTGGCAGAAATTTCGAAAGTTATAAACTCCATATCTTCGGTGCAGATGGTTTCTATACAGAATGGTCCTATCAGACCCGGGCTGAACAGTTCCTGGGATGCGTTGACTATGCTTCGACCCATTTCCATGACCTGTGGTAGGAGCGATTCTCTTACCACAACAGGAAGATTTCCTGTAACTACAAAGGAGGGTTCTGGATGCCTCTCCTGGAGAATATATGATAGTCTTGAGATTCCATCAATATTGGATTCATAGCGGATGTCCATGCTGAGGAGTTCCACACGCTGCTTTAGCGGTGAATAGAAATAGTGGGGATAGAACCGGGTTCCTATTACATATTCCTGGATGGTAAATTCCCCTCTGTCTCTCAGCTTCAGTTTTTCAATCTTTCGCTCAAATTCATCAGGACTCCATGCAAGGAAGTAGTCCTTCCCTCCCTTAGCTCCTGGAAATTTTACCATTACTAATCTATCTATATCTTCAGGGTGCTTGAATTCTTTTGGGAGTTTTAGGTCGGCAAGCTCCATCCATTCCCTCTCCTTTTCACGGTTGGATTCCCAGTCCAGGACCATTCTGTTCCCGAACATGGGAACCATGAGTTCGTCCTCGATGCTCGATGGGGAAAGGTATTCCACAAAGGAACCGTGAGGGATAAGAATGACGTTTCTCTCTATCAGTCCCTCCTGAAACTCCTTTTCCAGAACTTGTTTGAAATTTTCGACGGTAATGAGTTCATCAGCCAGCCCAAACTGCCGGTAAACCTCTTCTGTGCCTCTTTTACATATCACCATATTTTTTAACCCCTCATCCCTTGCTCCTTTAAGTATCTGGAGCGCGGTATGACTTCCTATGGTGGCGATAGTTATCCTCTCCCTGGCATACCCTTCCAGAATGTGATGAATTTCTCTTCTGTGAATCATCTCAGGTCACAGTCTCCTCCAACCTGTTCTGTTGAATGGCTTTCTTTATCTCCATAGCCACCCGCTTACCCACTGAAAGCGATTCGCCGTAAAGATAGCCCGAATATGGCGTAAATCTGGTCCCGGGTGAACCCTGCACTCGCATCGAAATATCAAAAACAATGGCTTTCTCCTCAGGAGGACCTGGAATGAAGGTGGACTGTAAAGCGAAAGGACCAATGATGCCAGGAGGATACTCCTCCCTTGCTACTCTCACGAATTTTTCTCCCAAGTCGAATATTTGTTCCAGGAGGGATTCCTTTACCGTGCATGAGATATGCCCAGCTTCGATGGCTTTGACATCTATATACTTCAGGGCTTCCAACTGCTGTGATGCCGGAAGACGAAGAATACCGTCAAGATTGGTCTGTCTCCTGGTATCAATCCCGAGGAGTTCCAGCCTCTGGTCTAAGACAGAATAAAAGTAGTTGAAGTTAAACTGCGCTCCCAAAACGAACTCCTCGATAACCGCTTTCTTCAGTCCCTCCTCCGTTATTTTACCCGCTTGGAGCATCTGCTCTGAATGCCTGTAAAACTCCTTAGGTGAAGAAGCGAAGAAGAATGCACGTTCGTATTTCCGCTGCGCCTCCGGCGCTTTAACCAGAACCAGACGGTCTATTTCCTCCGGGCTTTTATATATCCGGGGATAGGGAATCCCGCCTTTTTCCATCAGGTAATACTGGTTCCTCTCAGCATCTCGTTCCTCTGCTCTGAGCATGCTTCTCGACCCGAATAAGGGTAGAAGAAAATCATCTTCGATACGGTCAAAACCCACATAGACTTCAAATGAGCGGTGAGGGATGAAAATAACGTTATTCTCACGCATCTGCCTCAGCACGCTCTCTTCGGTTATATCAGAAAATTTATCAAGCACAATGGTCTGGTCTACTATTCCGCAGGACTTTTCCGTCCGATAGTAGTGGTCATAAGTTTTCTCTCTGCCCTTCTGGCACACTACCAGCGTTCTGAATCCCAGGTCCTTCGCTCCTCGGCATATATCCAGAGCGGAATGCGACCCCAGGACACCTATGGTTACCTCCTTCGGGTTGTATTCCCCCAAAACCTCTTTTATCTCTTCTTTTGCAATCATCAGAAACACCGATATTTTAATTAATCTATCTGCTTTTATATAAGCAAGCATTTGATAAAAAAGAAACGAAAGAGAGATGATAGAAATATGTATATATGGAAGAGGAGGGCAGGGAGGGGTTACATTAGCGGAATTAGTCGCACACGCTGCCATTTCTGAGGGCAAGCATGCGCAATCAATGCCTTCTTTTGGTCCTGAAAGAAGAGGAGCACCAGTTCTCGCGTTCTTAAGGGTGAACGAAGCGGAACGGATTAAAGTTAGGGCAGAGATTACAGAGCCGGATGTGTTGGTCGTGCTTGATCCGGGGTTGCTTGAGGTGGGCGGTGTCGTCGGAAGGCTTAAAAAGGATGGAATAGCGATAGTCAATACAAAGAAGAAATTGGCTGAAATAAAATCAGATATTGGCGTGAAAAAAATAGCAACGGTGGATGCGATGAGCATCGCAAGATTGGTTTTAGGTTTGCCTATTGTCAATACGACAATGATTGGAGCACTGGTGAAAGCTACGGAAGTCGTCGAATTGGAGTCCTTAGAGGAACCAATGAAGGAACGTTTTGGAAAAGTTGCTACGAAGAACATCGAAGCGATGAGAAAAGCGTATGAAGACACGGTGGTGAGCTGAACAAAATGAGTGTCGAAAAAATAGGCTGGAAAGATTTGGAAATCGGTGCTGTGGTTACACAGCCTGGAAGCGCATCCTCTTATAAAACAGGAGATTGGCGGTCGGAAAGACCAGTGCGTGAGAATGAGCGCTGCATAAAATGCGGGATATGTTATATCTACTGTCCGGAAGCGTGCATAAAGGAGGATGAAGAAGGGTACTTCGAAGCCGACTTGTATTATTGCAAGGGATGTGGAATCTGCGCACATGAGTGCCCAAGAGGCGTAATAACGATGGTTGAGGAAGTGGAGGAATAGGTGCGAATGTTCACGAACAGTGCGAAATCCTTCATCGTTCTTCTTTTTGTGATTTGCGTCACACGTTTTCCTGCTTTGAACTCGACTGCTACACTGGTTGAGTTTAGATATTGAACGCCATTGATTTAAAAACGCCCAGATTAAGCAGGAAAAACGCAAGTTTGTAAATTCTTTGAGATACTTTACCTCCTCTTCCGTGAGTTCTATTACCTATTTTATTATAGAAGGGTAAAGACAATTAAATTAAATTAAAAGAAATCCGCTAATGACTTCTGTTTTTTCGCCTCTTTTTCCCCCTCCTCCACTTCTCTACCTCTTCTTACCAGTGGCTTATCAACTTCTCCTCCAGCTTTAACCACACCTTTCTTTCCCTTTACCATCCAATCCCCTTTTCTCACCGTGGTCGCAACCGCATCCTGGTATATCCTTTTCGCCTTCTCTTCCCCATTTTCATCTTTATCGCTAACTAAAAATGCTATTTGGGGAACGTCCAGGCGCAGTGATGCTGCAATATCCACCGCCTTTCCCTCGTCGCGAAAAAAGAACTTCAAAAAAGGAACGACAAAGAATCGTGCATAGCTCAGTGGCACTTTGCAATATTCCGCTATTCTCTTCGCTATCGATTCTCTTATCGGTGCCGATTTCCTATTTTCCACGCCTTGCCATCGAGTTCGCTGCCAGGGTGAACGGAAATATCGCTGCTTTTGCCATCCAAATTTTTCCACGCCCTGCATCTCTTTTGCTGAAAGCACGCCGCATACCATTAAACTGGATGCATATCGCCAGAACTTGTAATTCTCCCTGCGTTTTACTCGCCCTAAAAACGTATCCGCCCTGCTCAGGTAATGCAAACCGTGCAAAAAGCTTTCTTCATTATTTTCATACGAGAAATTCTTATATACCCATTGTATGCTTTCCTCTGGCGTCCTGTCAAGACTGTAAAGAGAAGAAAGAGCTTCTTGCACCTTGTATCCCTCTATACCAAAAATCTTCTTCATTACCTCGAAAATATCTGCCTCAATGTCTCTTTCCCCGGTCGTTATATCGCCCTCGCTTATTTTACCAAATTTTGATATATAAATCGCATGCAAGTCGTTTATTGCAGACCTCAAATCACCATTAGCGTTCTCCGCCAAAGCATGCAGTGCTTCATCTCCTACTTCTATTCCTTCAACACGACTTATCTTTTTGAGCACTCGAAAAACCTTCTCATCTCCTATTCGGTCGAACTTAATTATCTTACAATTCCGTTGCAACGCCTGCCCCATTTTGTGTTTATCATTGGCGATGAGGATTATTGGCTGTGTGCTTCTTTTTACTATTTCTGTTATCGCCTTTGTTCCACCGCGGTCTTCGTTACCATGAAGATTGTCAGCCTCGTCCAAAATGATTAATCGCGTCGTCTTGCTAAATGTATTGCTCGTAGAGGCGGGTCCTACAATGCATTTTATCACTCCTGCGCTTCTTTTATCCGATGCGTTCAGCTCTATGACTTCCCATCCGCGCTCAGAAGCAAGTGCATAGGCTGCTGATGTCTTTCCACAGCCCGGTGGACCGTGAAGAATAGCAGCTTTCTTCGCCTTTTCCTTACAGAGTGCTTCAGCCCACTCTATTAACTCTTCTAACGCTTTTTCGTTGCCCACTACTTTTCTTAACCTCTTTGGTCTGTATTTCTCTGTCCATTCCTCGCTATTCCCTTGCATTGTCGTTATATCATTGACGTGCATCCCTGATATATCTTTGAAAAAAATAGAAAAGTTCTTATTTGAGAAGTGAAAAACACCAAGTTGAGTAGATAAATGAACGAGGATAAAAAGAGAGAAAAAAAGGAAAAAGCAGCAGAATCTGCGGCTTCTTTGATAAAAGATGGGATGGTAGTTGGTCTTGGTACGGGGTCTACGGCAGAAATTGCGGTAAGAAGGATAGGTAACAGAATAAAGGAGGAAGGACTCAAACTTTTGGGCATTCCTACTTCACTTCAAACCGAGATGTTAGCAATAGAATGTGGAATTCCCATTACCTCTCTTTCGGAGCATCCTTCCCTGCATATATGTATAGACGGTGCAGACCAGGTAGACTCTCAACTGAATTTAATCAAAGGTGGCTGGGGCTCGCATACAAGGGAGAAGATAGTGTCTTACGCAGCGAAAAAACTTGTTATCTGCATTGAGGAAGAAAAATTGGTGGAGTTGCTGAATAGACCTGTTCCGTTAGAGGTGTTACCATATGCCGTGAAAATAGTGGAGAACCAGGTGAAAGAGCTTGGTGGTGTGCCTGTTTTAAGGAGGGAAGGAAATAAAGGGAGATATTTTATAACAGAGGGTGGGAATCTAATAATAGATGCGGATTTTGGCATTATAAAGAATCCGGAGAGCATGAACAAAACTCTTTCTTCTGTCGTCGGCTCTGTTGAGCATGGGATATTTACGAATGCTACTGAGGTGCATGTGGGCGATGAAAAAGGAGTTAGAATCTTCAAAAAATAAATGATATATGTTTATATACTTGTAATACAATGCTACATAACATGGTGCAAACACTGACCGGAAAAGCAAGGATGATTCCAATCAGACTGCCTGAGGCCCGGGTTAATAAAATAGACGAAATAGTGGATACTCTCGGCTTTAAGTCACGAACTGATTTTATCAGGGAAGCCATTGAGCATTACGTTAAAGAAGTAGAGTTGGTAAAGGTAATTAAACTCAGAGAGATATCAAGAGAAGAGGCTAAAAACGAGATAAGGGACTACCTGAAGAGCAGAGATAAAGCTTGGTTAGATGAGATTGCTGATGACCTGAGACTCGATTTCGCATTCGTTGTGGATATAATAGAGGAATTGGAGAAAGATGGTTTTGTAAAGGAGGTTTGAGATGAAATGACAATTCTTTATAAAAAGGGTGATGGTGTGGAGGGAGAAGTCTTAGTTGCTTTCTTCCGTAAAATGAAGGGACTCAGTGTTATAGTTGGTTCGGGAAGACATAGACAACAGAAGGTTATATTAATTGGCACGCCAGCGGGATGTTTTATAAACAAAGAGATTAGAAGCATGGAGAGAAGGGAGATTAGAGAAAAATGATATTGTTGGTAAGTCCGAAGGATATGGAGGAAGCGAAGGCGGTGATTCGTGGAAATGCGGATATTATAGATGTGAAGAATCCGAAAGAGGGTTCCTTAGGTGCTAATTTCCCATGGATTATAAAGTCAATACGGGAATTGGTGGAAAAGGAGAAAGGAAATGGGGTGAAAATAAGCGCTGCAATAGGGGATTTTGATTATAAACCAGGAACTGCTTCTTTAGCCGCATTAGGTGCTGCCGCCGCAGGTGCAGAATACATAAAGGTCGGATTGCACAAAATAAAAACGAAGCAAGAAGCGATAGATTTGCTTACCGGCGTTGTTAAAGCGGTAAAGAATTTCGATCCGGCCAGGAAAGTCGTTTCTGCTTTCTATGCTGATTACAAACGAATAAATTCGATTTCACCTTTTGAAATCATGGCGATAGGAGCAGAAGTGGAAATAGATGTGGCAATGATAGATACCGGTATAAAGGAC
>QMVO01000061.1 GCA_003661125.1 Methanosarcinales archaeon | reverse complement strand
TACTTCTTTTTAAAACTTTCCCCTCTTTATCCATAATAGTTGAAACAAAATACTTTTTATGAAGATCAATTCCCATATAATACATACGTGCACCTCCTTCTTTGCTAAAAATCCCTGTCTGCCCCTGCCCGACGGCAGGCGGGAACAGGCAGGCCATACTACCAGAGGTGCACAACTTTTTCATGTTATCACACATTTAAGGGGACAGTACCCAGTGGTTTTGAAAGAAGCAAAAATGGTTATGGCACAGAGAGAAGACGAGAAGGAGGTAAAAGAAAAAGAGGAGATAAAGAGACCAGTAGAAATAGGGGAGATGGTGGTAACGGCTCGTAGAGTGGAAGAACCTAAGGCCCAATTTCCCCAACAAATTAATGTCTTAAAAAGTGAGGACATAGATAAAGCAGGTACACCTGATGTCTTGAATGCCATTAATAAATGTGTGTCTGGTGTTTCATTTAATGCCACGCCCTGGAACGCCACAGGCATCAACTTTGCCATGGGCGGTCTTCAGATACGTGGCACCTGGAGGGCTGACCGCTACCTTAAGATGCTAGTCGACGGTGTGGAAATGCAGGATATCCCATTTAACAGGGGGATGACCTTAGATATGCTTCCTGTCCAGGCTGTGGAACGGATGGAGTTTTTGAAAGGTCCGGCCTCGGCCCTTTACGGTGGTGGCTCAATTATGGGGACTACCAACCTTCTTACCAAGAAAGGGACAGATACCTTTACCTCATATGCTTCTTTTGGTTATGGGAGCTATGATGAAAAAGATGCACGGGGGTCTATCCTTGGAAAGGTCGGTAAATTTAGATATCATCTGGCCTACCAGCATGTAGACAGTGATGCCTATACCGATGATTATAGTTCTATAGCCCGCAAAGCAATGGCGCGTTTAGATTTTGAGCCGACTCTATCTACCAATTTTGAGTTGTTGTGGGTCAGTAACTGGAATGAGATGAATGGAATGTGGGGGGAGGGAGTTCCTGAAGATGTCCTGAAAAAAATCGTAGACAAGGTGAAGACCCCGAGGGCACCTTGAGTAGCAATCTACACCACATTCTTTTAAAAGGTAATCATTTCTTTAGTGATTATGTGGAATTAGTGGCTGACATACACTATCAAACCAATGACGATTCCCGAGTATTTCACGTAGAGATTCCGGGCCGCTTCACTATCAATCGTTGGTGGGATAACGAGATGGACCAGTTTTACAGTGAGGCATATGTCAATTTAACCTATCCGGTTGCTGGAATGGAAAACTTCTTTTCAATAGGTTTGTGCGGAAGCCGGGTGGAAAGCGATGACAGACAGAAATATGTTTATCCCTGGGCAGATTGGTATAGGACAACCGATTGGGATGAAACTAGGTGGAGATTGTTCTTTCAAGATAGACTTTCTATCCTTAAAAACCTTCATTTGAGTGTTGGTCTGCGATACGACAGGGTTGAAACAGACACAAAGGAGATTACCACAGGGTGGAGAGCTGGTGTTGTAGATCGTTCTTTAGACATTGACTTCTGGAGTTCAAAAGTGGCCCTAGATTGGGAATTTGTACCAGGGCATCACCTTTTTGCCAGTTACTCAAGGTCATTCCGTGCACCTTGGGGTGCTTTTGAGGTCCGGCAGGTAGGTGGTGAACAGCTAAAAGAGGAAAAAGCAGATTCATGGGAGGCTGGTTATAAAGGGACACTATGGAATTGTTTGGATCTCGCCTTCACAGGCTACTATAACAAGCTTACCGATGCCATTTACGGTCGGTTCGACCCTGAACTTTTACAGAATTGGTACACCAATGCCCAAGAACTAACTCACCAAGGATTCGAGATTGAAACCAGATTCCGCCCCTTTAAGGGATTGTCTCTTTGGGCGAATTTGGCATTAGATTATTCAGAGTATGAAGGTTATAAAGACTATGACATGGTTATAGGAGATCTATTAGACTATTCAGGTAAGAAGCCCGAACTTTGTTGGAGAGACATAGTGAAATTCGGCGTTGATTATGAAACCCCTTGGAATTTGAAGTTAGGTATATCAGGAAACTATCAAGGTGACTATTATATAGATAAAGAAAACACCCTTAAGGCACCCGATTTTGTGGTATTCGATGCCTATGCCACTTATTCATGGAATAAATTTGAGCTTAGGTTTTATGTTAACAATATATTTAATGCAGATTATGGATACCTTTGGACTGCGTATTTTGGTTCTAAGCAATATATTCCAGCACCCAGGGCAAATGTTAGGGGAATGTTGATCTACAAGTTCCAGGTCTATTTTTATCCAATCGGAATCCTAGGAAAGGAGGTGAGAAATAATGGCAATAGAGATTATTGATGAAACTAGGGAAGTGCCCTCAAGTGCATCTGATGATCATTTGGGCCGATGGGATATGTAGAAAAGGATAAATAAAACTGGAGGGTAACTTGTGGGTAGGGTTATTGTAGAAGGATGCCAACGCATTTCTGAACCCCTCATTTCAGTCTAGAAACGGTTATTTGAATTACCTCAAAAATTGGGATACCGCGAGGATAAGTTGACCTATAGAGAACTTTATACCGGGAAATATCCCCATTAAATTAGAATTTTATAAGCGACGGAGGTTATCGTGCGAAAGGCACTTTACATTTTTTGGTTGCTGACATTCCTAGCTGTTTTATCAGGGCCGGCTATAGCACACGATTTTTTTGTCATTGCCACATACTCTATGACTCACCCACATGGGAGTGCCATTATCAATTTAGGATGGGGGCATGTGCTTCCTATGGATGATTTCTTACCAGCAAAGCGTATTGAGACATATGCCATTTATGACCCGGATCTTAAGAAGCTTGATTTTCCCTTTGATTCCAGTGCCAATAATGACATCACCCACGAAAACAAAGGACGGGAAAGTAAAAATTTTCCGGCCGCGACACTTAAAACAGGCGACTGTTTTGTTCAAAAAGTAATATTTAAGAAAACCGCACCTGATGGCGTTTATCAAGTGGCAAGTAGCTTAAAAAACCTATCTAACTGTATGGGATGATGACAAGGGAAAGAGGCACTGGAGTCCCAAGAGTCTGGATAAAATCAAAAAAGAAAAGAAGAATATCAAAAACATAAAGATGAGTATTCTCTATCATGCCTTTGCCAAAGCATTCATAACAAAAGGAAAGTGGAGCCAGCCCAAAGCTGTAGGCCAAGACCTGGAGCTTATACCGCTTACTGATCTGTCAAAAGTGCGAGTTGGCGATTTCGTTGCTTTTCAGGTGCTTTTGAACAGGAAACCCTACCATCCAAAAAGCATACCTCCAACAAAGATGTTTGCCTGTGGAAAATATTATGGAATATCCCAGGACGAGCCCGATTACTATTACGGTGTGTGGAGCAATATTCATGAGGGCGTGGGAAGGATACGGGTGGTAGCTCTGGGCAAATGGATAGTCAAGGTTTTTGTGCGAGAACCGGTGACCAAAGACGGACCATTTAAAGACGTGGCAGGAAAGGTCCTGGAAGTAGGTTATATCGCTACTGCAACTTTTACTGTAAGGTGGCAACCTTTATGCAATTCTGTTCATTCCGCTGGCACTAATCTTATACACTAGTCCTCTGCCTGCCCAGGATAAGCAAAAGGGAAGGGAGGTCTTTACTAGGAAAGAATTGGAAGGTTTTAATGCCCGTACCCTTTCTGAGCTTCTTAATGCCCTACCGGGAGTTAGTGTAGAGGTAGGAAAAGTCTTCATTCAAGGTTCGTCGGGTAAAGATGTAGTGGTGATTATAGATGGTCGGAGGATTACCGACCCCTCGGTTAAGACCACTAATTTGTCAGGATACTGGGCGGAAGAGAGTGAAAAGATTGAGATAATAAAGGGGGCAGGTGCTGCTATTTATGGAGATGATACCGCTGGTGGTGTAATCCTTATTACCACTCGGAAGGAAAAGAGGGGTATCAGCGGGACCTGGGAGGCATTTACTGATACTTATCAGAGGTCCCAGATTAGAACCAAGATAGTGCAAAAAAAGATATCCTCAGCCATAGGAGGAACGCTTCAGTTTACATACTATGACCAGCCCAAGGAATATGTGGACCTTTGGGCCATTCGCATAAAAAACCTTTTTTAGAAAAAAAATCAGATGCTGGAAATAAATGGGCCATAAATTTAGATGCATTCTATTGTGAATCTCAACCACCAGGCCTTACTTATGCCCCTACCCCCAATGCTGATGCAAAAGGATATGACTGGAATCTGACCGCTAGTTTTGAGAAAGGAGCTTTAAAAAGTCAAACCTATTTATACAGGATATGGAGATGATTATAAAAATCCAGATATAAATTTTGGCCATCAATATCTTTCCCAAGTATTAGGTGAGACAATAAATTATTCCTTAGAGCTTCCTTGGGTAGGAAAGACCCCAATAGGAGGAACCTTTGAGCATTACATCATTACTTCTAACAATTTTGATACTAAACACGAACCTCAGGGGCATCTTTTTGTGGCAAAGGAATGGGACTTAACCCAATGGTTCAGCTTGGGAGCAGGGTTTCGCCTTAGTTACTATAGTGCTTTTGGCTTAGGATACAATCCAGAAATTACCCTGAATTTTTCTCTAGGCAAATGGGCTCTCAGGGCCAGCATTTGTCAATCCCATAATACCCCTTCAATTCATAGCCGGTTTTACAATTCTACCTATGAAAAAGGGAATCCTGATCTCAAAATGGAAAGGGTGAATAATCTGGTATTTGGGCTAACCTTCAATCCCCTAAAGGAACTTTCCCTTTCTGCCAGTGGATTTTACAGTCACATTGATGATGCAGTAACACAGACTAGGTATGGAGAGATTACCACCTATGAAAACCTTGCTACCATTAGCAGGAAAGGTGCGGAAATCTCTCTGGATATAAAGCCACTAAGCATATTTAACGTTAACCTATCATACCTTTATCTAATGGTCAAAGATGAAGAAACCCAGCTTTATGTTATTCAAAAACCAAAACATACCTTTAAATATATCCTAAATCTAAAATGGAAATCCTTTGGCTTGATGCACAGAGGGGAGTGGAGCTCTTTCTATTTTAGTGACTCTGCAAATACCATAAAAATACCTGCTCGTTATATTGGAGATATTCGTTTAACATACCACCTAAAAGGGTGTTTAGCCTATATAGGGATTACCAATTTCCTCAATAAACATTATGAAATGTTTAGAAGTCTTCCTGGACAAGAAAGGATTTTCAGATTTGGTTTACAATGGAACTTTTGAGGCATTGACAAAAAATGATAAACGAACTTACCAAAAAGGTCTTAAAACTTGCCTATCCAGTTATGCTGGGGAATATTTCCCTAATCCTTCTCAATGTTGTAGATACCATAATGGTTGGAAGAATAAGCCCCCAAGCACTTGCTGCTACAGCACTTGGTGGCTTTTTTTATTTTACTATTGCCTATTCCATAGGCGTTATTGGAAATGGCACCTTGGCTATGGTTGCTAGAAGGTATGGAGAGAAGAAATTCAAAGACTGTGGTAAAAGCCTAGATACTTCCATTATAATTGCCTTAATTTTTGGCATTCCCATTGTCTTGTTTTCATGGATTATGGTTAACCTTATGGCTCCAATTCTATCCAATGATCAAACAGTTGTTCCCCTCCTTGGAGTATATATGAAATATCGGTTTTATGGACTGGTCTTTTTTCTTTTAGTTAGGGTTTTTAATGGATTCTCCGCTGGAATTGGAAAGACAGGCGTCAGGATGAAGGCCAACATTATCCTTACAATTGCAAACATAGTCCTTGACTATCTCCTTATCTTTGGTAGCCTTGGATTCCCCAGGCTGGGTGTTAAAGGTGCAGCTATAGCATCAACCATATCAACCGGTCTTTGTACCCTCTATTTTGTACTTGTAAGTTTTCTGAGTTATAAATCTGATTATTTTCTTTTTTACTTTAAGTACGTGGATTTTCAAACAGCAAAAAGGATATTGAGGCTTTCCACCCCTCTTGTCCTTCAGAGCTTGGTTGGAAGCGGAGGTTACCTTGGATTTTTCTGGATTATTGGAAGAATTGGAACTATCGAGCTTGCCACTGCAAATGTTATTACTTCCATGAATAGTTTGGTCTCTGTGGTCTATTCTGGATTGGCTGTGGCTACAGCAACCCTTGTTGGTCAATCTCTTGGTGAAAGAAACATAGGAAAGGCAAGGGGCTCCATCTTTGAAGCAACTAAGTGGACTGGGATTTGCATGCTGTTTTTTGGTATGATTTTCCTTCAAGCCTTATTCGTATTTATATTCCAAGTCAAGATGTGGTAGAAGTGGGCATAATTCCTCTAAGGATAAACGCGGCAATCATCCTTATTTATGCAGTAGGTACTGTCCTTATGTTTGCCCTTGAAGGGGCTGGAGATACAAGGTTTACTATGTTTGCTGAAATCTTGATTACCTTTATCTTCTATCTTCCTTGGGTTTACCTATTGGGTATTATATTCCATTGGGGACTTGTGGGCGCTTATTTGGGCGAAATGATCTATGCTACCTCGCATGCTGTCTTTATGGGCGTAAGGCTTAGAAGGGATTTATGGACACAGATAGAAATTTAAAAATGTCATTTACCAATATTGGTCAATGCACAAATATTTCGCCAGTAGCCTTAGCTTTAGATGGGCTCTTCTCCTTTGGTAAAAACAAGAAAAAAGTGAAAGAAAAGGAGACTTCTGAAGACAGGAATGATGTCTTTGACCGGGTGCTTAAAGAGATCGCCTCTCTTAATCTGAGATACCCCAAAGCCATCCTAGGTATATTTATTTTGCTTACAGTTGTTTCTATCTTTGGCTACACCTTAATTGAAGTTGAGACCAATTCCATTGAATTTATGAGCAAGGATTTACCGGTCAGGCAGGCATATGACTATGTGGACTCACACATGGGTGGTTTCATGTCTATGGAGATCATGCTGAATACAGGCAAGGAAAACGGGATAAAGGACATAGAATTCTTAAGGCAAATGGAGACCCTGCAAAACCGCATAGACAAACACCCTTTAACCTGGAAGACCACCAGTGTGATAGATATCCTATCATCATTGGAGGTAAATATGGGGAAGCCCTCAAGGTTACCCTCTCAACTGTCGGCCGTCCCATCATGTTTACTACTATGATACTGGTGACAGGATTTTCGGTGTTCGCACTCTCTGATATGTACAACTTGGTTCACTTTGGACTGATGTCTATTTTTGCCTTTCTCTGGGCGCTATTGGCAGATTTATTCATGTCTCCGGCCATGCTGCTTCTATTTAAGCCATTGGGCCCGGAAAGGCAGGTAGGGATGTGAAAACCAACAGAGGGGATCAAAATAACTTCAGCAATGCAATGGTTATGGAAGTTTGGGCTATCATTAATCCAATGATCCATTTGACTAAGCGAATCTCCAAGTCTTTGATATCCTCTTTGAATCTGATTTCCAAGTCTTTGATATCCTCTTTAGTAGCCAATCCTTCTTTTTGTGACTGCTCAATTATTTCAATAAATTCGTTTGCTTTTTGGTCTTCAAGTCCGAGGTCTTTCAAAATAGGATAAAGCTTTGCTAAGGTAGCCATGTATGTATACCCCTTTCTTCAAAAAAGAGAATAACATGCATATCGAAAAAAATCAAATAAAGAATTGTGAAAAATGTAAAGGAGGTATGGGCAAATGAAAAAAATAATAATCGGAATATGTATCTCTATTCTTTTGTCTTGTTTATGCTGGGCCGGGGAACTCACCGGCCGTGACATCATGCTTAAGGTGGATGCAGTTGATACCAGTAAGGATTACAGGATGACTGCAGTTATGGTGATCAACCGCAGGGGACAGAAACTGATTAGAAGGATGGAGATGTGGAACAAAAGGTATGGTCCAGATGAACGGAGATTGATTAAATTTATAGAGCCCCCAGATGTCAGAGGGATTATGTTCCTTATATGGAGTTATGAAGATATAAATCGGGATGATGATATGTGGATATATCTACCCACAGAGAGCCTGGTGCGGCGCATAAGCGGAGGTGGCAAAAAAGGCGCTTTTATGCGAAGTGATTTTGCAAATGAAGACATTGAAAAAAGAGAGGTAGATGATGATCAACACAGACTTCTAAGGTCTGAAATATTTTATGGTGTGGATTGCTATGTAGTGGAAAGCATACCTAAAAAGAAGAAAGATACCAACTATTCCAAAAGAGTGGTATGGGTCAGGAAGGATATATGGCTTTCTATAAAAATAGAATATTACAATAAAAGAGATGATACGATAATTGCTCAATGACAGTTGGTGAAAGCTCCGGATTATCAGTAAAATAAGCTAATAGTCTGGAGTAGATAGGTTATAGGTTGTGTGTTTCCATGAGGCTTAATTGACC
>QMVO01000060.1 GCA_003661125.1 Methanosarcinales archaeon | reverse complement strand
TGCTCAATATCTGCACAGCTCATGGTAACGCCATGCTTTTCTTAATATCAAGGTAGTATTTGACTATTTCCTCGATTTTCCTTCTTATGTCTTCTGTTTCCCTCATCCAGAAATGAGCAATTGGGGATTGATAGCTTCCATCTATGATACGATACCCAATGAGTAGATGCCTTCGCCTCTTGTATCCCATGTATGAGATTACTTCCACAATTCTTACTTTTATATTCTCAAGCTCGTATGTTTCTCCTGCCCTAACCATATCTACCTCCTCAACTCTTGCAACTCATCTATTATCTTCGCTATCTCTTGAGATTGGAGATACACTTTACAAGTGTTCTTCTTTCTACAATCACACGCTGCTACTTTCACAATTAGTGTAGTATTTGCATCTATAAGCCTTCTCATCAATTCGTTCATCTTTTGTTGCTCTTTTGTGATCTCCTCCGTTACCTTTTCCTCTACACTCTCTCCACTTATTTCCTCTACCGCCATTTTTCCACTACCTCCTTAATCTCATCTAATATTTCTACATCACACCCCATCCTTTTATACTTATTCTTTAACTCATCTTGTGATAAAATCTTTCTCCACTGTTTGTATTTTCGATGAGGTTCATAATAGTGATAGAACAATTCCTGTGCAAATGCAAGATACGCAGTTCTGAATTGTGCAATAACCCCTTTTTCGTTTAACATCCGCTTTATGTGGTTCAAAAGATTTTGCAACCGTATCTGATGATGTCCTCCCTGCCAATGCATCTTATCCTGCTTTTGATAAAAGAATATCCTTTGGTAGATCGTTTTTTGCCCATACTGCTCTATCCAACCGCTCCTTTTGTGGAACTCATCTATCCTCCTCGCTAAATCCTCTCCCAACTCCTCCGATACCTTTATAGTTCCACCCTCGTAAACATCCCCAAACCTCGCAAAATCGAATCTACAAAAGTCAAAATGATTATCAAAAACTCCTGTCGTCTCTAATTCTTTTTCACTCCTCCAATCATCCGTGTATCTCGTCCTAAACTTATCCTCCTCACTCCATACTGAAACATCAAACACCGCTATGTCCCAATAGCTTACCGATGACATCTTTCCTTCTACCAAAGCTAAAATTTCAAACATAGCATCCTGATAGAAATTTGCTACACCCTTTTCTGTCAAATATTGTTTCAACTGCTCTATCCACTGCTTAGCAGCCTCAGATGTAAGTTTTATTGTTGCACCGTCCACATCTGTTAGCTTATATCTTAGATCCCACAAAAGCCGATGTAGAGATTGTGATGTAACCTGTTCAGGATCATAAATTGAGAGATTATATTGAGATACGCCATACTGTGCTTTCCCTATTTTTTCAAAAGGTGGAGAAAAGAGATCTGTAAAATCTGGCATCTCAAAATCGAGTGAAGGCATATCAAAGTGCAAATCAAGGTTCAAATATATATTGAGAAGGAAATTGAAGTTGATGTTGAAAGATATATTCTTAAGTATCTCATCAAGCTCATACTCCCACTTTAACATTGATAAGTCAATCCCCTCTCTTGAGGCTATCTCCTCAACATACCGTAGCTTTCGCTCTAAAGGTGTTTTGTATCCTGTTGGCATTTTTCTATCGTATATTGAGATATTTTAGCAAACGTGGATAGATACGCTTGTAGTCCCACCTCATCGCATGTTCTTTAGCCTTCTCGCAATACTCTTTATATTCCTTCTTTGATTGCTTAAAGATCCTTATCGCATCTTTCATAACTTCTGCTATGATAGCATCTGGATATTCATGGAATATCCAATACTGAGCATTTCCTTGATTTACAAATTGCTTATCCGCATACTCCCATACAAAGTTAAACTCCTCGCTACTAAACTCGCTCATCGGTGGACAGAAATTGTGCAGCACAGGAACACCCATTGCATTAGCCTCCAATATAGGTAATCCAAAACCTTCGCAGACAGATGGGAAAACTAAGTAATCACAAGCTCCCATCATGCCCAAAACCTCTTCGTATTTGAGTGAACCGAAACTACTGATGAATTCGCAGTTCTCTTTCTTGAATAGTTGCTTTGCTGACTCATCACTATGTATAAGCAAAACCCAATCTTTTACTCCCTCCTGATTTAACACATCCACCGCAGTAGATAGCTTGTTAAGTGCCTTTCTTGGATCGTTTCTACCTACGTAAAGAAACTTCACCCTCTCCTTGTATTTCTTATCCCACTCCTTCCTATATAGCTCTATATATTGCTCCGCTTTTTTGATCATCGCAGGATCAATCGCATGATGAACCACATCCATCACTCTCAATCCAGCTCTTCTTAGGCTATCCATAGTAAAGTAGCTATTTGCAATAAATGAGCATCTTGGGATATTTGAGTGAAGAACTGCCGACTTTGTAGGTATCCCCTCTACCGTTACGTAGATTGCTCTCGGTTTTTTTCCCATGATGTATGGTGCAACCACATCTCCCAAGAAGGGGACTGTCGCAAGTTTGAACCACAGTATCCCGTGAACCTCCTCATCTTTCATATCAAAAATCGTTATCGTATTTTTGTATTCCACCTCAAACCCCTTCTCCTCTATGAGCTTCCTAATGATATTCGCTTGATTGATTGTGGAAGTCGCTAACAAAACGCTCATTAACACTCTCATGATAAAAAGAAATGAAGAAAAAAATAAAAAATTTGCAAAGTTTGCTGAAGCCCTGAATTACCGCTATCTCCGCTATTAGTATGCTGCAGCTCCAACCACTATGTATATGATCTCATCCAAGATGGATGGATCAAGACCGTATGATACGAACTTTGCCTTCTCCGCAGTCGCTACCTTCCTCAAAGCTATGCCACTATTGTGCCCCTTCGCCCTGTAGAGTGCCCTTGCGAAGTTCAAATAGGGCACTCGGAAGTTTGCAAGTATCCCTGCATCATCTAACTTCTCCCTCACCTTTGTTTCGATGTCCACGATGTCGCTTTGTGCCTCTTGCTGCCCCTTCACCATCTGCTCCTTCCTCGCATCGAATTTGGCACGAACATTGTCTGGAATTACTGATAGGTCATAGTTTGTTGTCCTCTTATCAAAACCCCTATATCCTGGCAATTTTTTTCACCTCCTGTTACCAAAAAAGGGAATTTCAAACAAAAAGTTTTAAAGAACTCATAACTTAGATTAACTTAGGAGTAACTTTACTCTCCAAAAAGGAGGATCAATTAAATGGTAGATAGGAGGAAAAAGATGAAGAAAGAAGAAGATCTTTTTGAATCAAGCTTGAACATTGAGGAAGAGAGGAGGAAACAAGAGGCAGGTGCAATTCTATATAGAGCTATAAAATACATTATAGGCTATTTACAAGGTTATAAGATTGAGAAGCAGGAAAATCTAAGATCCAATCCTGCATGGATCTTTGTGAAGGTTTATTGGAAGAGGGAAGATACTGAGAAGACGATAGAGGAGATAGAGGAAGAAATCAAGGAAATGGAACGAAAGAGAGAGGAAAAAATGTTAGAGGAGGCTGTGAAGTATGCGTATGAGGGGGATGAAGGGGTTATAGAGAAGCAAACAGAAGACGGTGCTATAAGATCAGTAGATATAAGGAGGTAGCTCTTTCATTCTCTTTTTCATGATTTTTACCTTTTTTCTTTTTTTGAAGTAGTCTATTACAAAGGTTTTAATGGCTGCGATTATGAGGATAGGTATCACGATAAAAACTAAAAACTCAATAAATAAAAGATAAGAAATAATGGAGAGGACATGTAGGAACTCAAGCATCGCTTAGCTCACCACCTTCGTTAGTATCTCTATCACTTTCCTTTTCACTGTGTCGTTAATCTTTGCAACCTCTGTGCCTGAGTTATCACCGCTTATGTATTCTACTATTTTCCTTATGTCGCTCAGATCCACCTTTAGCCTTTTCTCCACCTGTTCTATCGTTCCTAAGAACTTCTTTTTCTCCTTTTCCACATATTCCTTGATTTCCTTGTTCCTTTGTAAGGAGGGGAAATTTGAAACGATTGCAAGTTGTTTGAACATAGCGAAGCCATTGATAAGCTTGAACGAATACCAAACTCGCCTGTCCACAGCCATGATGTTCTTTGCAAGGAGTTCTTCAAATTCCTCATCGCTTAGCTTCCCTGTCTTTGCAAGTGCGGATGCAATCACATGATACTTAGTTGTGTTTTCCCTTGATGCCACTGCGGTAATTGTTTGATATAAGGAGAGAGGTATCTTGATAGATTTCCACTCCTTCCCACTCTTTTTAGCTTTTTTTCTCGCCATTTTTTTCCAACAACCTCCTATGCTTCCTTGCCCATCTTTGTCTTGCGATCTCCGCTATCATCTCCTTGCACTCCTTGCATATCTCCTCCCTTGCATCTATCTCTTTTCCACATACCAAGCACATATACCACCCCTTCCTATTAGAACTCCGTAAGCTTCTTTTCTCCTCTTCCCCCAATGTCCTTCTCCCTTTTTGCTCTTCTTCCCATGTAATTGTTAGAACCACAAAAAGGACATGTGATACGAAGCCCTGCCCGAATAGCTGAAAGCTTAACCCTAAACTCCACTCCACACTTCATGCATATGAACCTTCTACTTGTTCTCATTCTTCTCATCCTCCTGCAATATTACCATCGCAACAGTCGCTAATGGTATGATGATCTCCTCTTTGTCCAAAAAGATCTCAATAGCATCTTTTCCGATGTAGATTGTGCTATTTTCGTTTGAAAATTCCTTCACTTTCCCGTTTATCCACTCCACCTTCACTTTTACCTTCTCAGCAACTTTTCCTTCCATCATGCTACTCCCCCCTGTTTACCACCTTAACCTCCTCTACCTCCGCCTCTATCTCCTCTTGATTTCTCCATTCCCTGTTTAACAACTTCAACTCTGCCCTCCTTGTTGCTTTTGATACAGCATCCCTTATAGCAAAATCCTTGAAGCGTATGAACTTCTTGAAGATTCTGTATTTTGCCTCTTGGGTTAATATCGGTCTTCCCTCCTCATCGAACCCCTCTATCGCTCTTTTACCTTCCTTCTCCATCTTTTCTATGATCTCCAATGCTATTCTGTCTTTTGCTGTGTTGAAATGATGTATAACACAGTCTTCCACCACTTGCCCATTTAGGGAACACCTGACCACTGCTTTTGCATACTCATCTGTTTGTATTGCTTCCTTGATCTCAACACTAATTCCTGCCTCGTTTGCCCATTTCTGAACTAAAGCTGCGGATGGTTCTTCATGATCTCCGATTTTATAGACAGTTCCTTTTGCCTCCATTGCCATCTTTTTTACCGTTTTCACTACTTTCTCCATTTCTTCCTCTCCTTTCGGAACAGGAAGCTCTGGCATCTCTCTCTTCCCCTCCCTAAACTCATAGAATGCCTTTACATCCCCTATTTGCTTTAGCTCCTCATCGCTAAGCATCTTACCATCCTTGATGCCCCAAAATCTTCCTTTCCTAAACCTCTCGTTATAAGTTCTCCCCAGAATTACGCCATCAATCTCTTTTATGAATTGTGTTTTATCCCCGTTCCTTCTCTCTATGAACCCTACTCTCCTCAAATATTCTTTCTCTTCTTCCACTGTCCTCTTTTTATCCCCACCCTCCTCTTTCTTCTCCTTTCTCTTCTCCTCTCTCTTCTCCTCTTTCTTTTCCTCTCCCTTCTTCTCCTCCTCTCTCATCCTCTCTCTCTCCTTTTCCTTATCATCCTCTATCTCCTTCTTCCCCATCTTTGCTAAGCAACTGTCGCATACAGGATTCCATTCCCCTCCCTTGTATATCATATAGCTACTCCACTTGATTTCCCCGCACTCAACACACCTCTCCATTGCTTCCAATTCCCTTTCCCTTATCTTTACCTCATTCATCCTCCTTCTCACCTCCCTCCTTCTTCTTCTCCACATCCGATACCTTCAATACCTCTACCAACTCAAGCACTACGTGATCTCCCTGTTCTATCCCAAACGCCTTCCTGATTCGTTTTGGAAGGGTTACTTTCCCCTGTGGTATCACTTCCACTGAGAACCTTACTCCTTTCTTATTTTTCATGTTCCCACCAATATAACCAAACCCTTAAGACTATAAAAACCCTTCGGTATCGTAAAAATTTTTAAAATTATCAGTCGTGCCCTCTCATTGAATACGGCACTACGTAAGCCATGTGGTCTTTGTCTATCTCCAGAACTCCATGTTCTTCGTGGAAAAGCACCGTTCTCTTTGTAGTTGTTATTATGCCCTCTTTCTCCTGGATCTCACCGTCCACCACCTTTATTTTTTTGAAATGTGCTTGAGAAGCGGGTTCTAACCACGTTATTTTGTTTTCAAGATATTCTTTGTTGTCTTTCGTTAGGAATATCACATCTCCAAGCCTATTTTTGAGTAATAATTGAACATACCACTCTAACTGATATGCACACGCCACCGTAGGGTATTGTATCTCTGCACGTGGATGGACATGTGATTTGTATATCTCATTCCCATGTAGCCTGTAGCCATCGTAGTAGTAAACAATTTTTCTTCCATACTCCTCCGAGAGGAAAATCGCTTTCTTTGCTCCATACTTTGAACCAAGAAACACTGCCACATAATTTCCACCGCTTCCTATGTCATATTGTGCTTTGCTAATGTAGAACTCTATTTCATCCCACATGAACTTCGCTTTGAAACTTTGTGGCTCTTCGTTGATCACTGCCCCAAATGGAAGGGGTATGTATCTCTCCCGCATATAAACAAAGAAAATCGGTTTCTTTTCCTCCCAAATACCCCAATCATCCTCTATGCTTGTTACCCCTCTGTTAATAAGCTCTCTAAGTATGTCAATGATGTTCCTGTTGAGGAGATCCGCAAGAAGTATTCTTTCGTTCATTGATAGCTCTACCTCCTCTTTTTCGATTTTCTCGTTACTCACTTCTTCTACGACTATACCTTTCAAGTAGTGCCACCCTGACATTGTTATGTGTCCCTTCTCATAATCCTTGCATCCTGACATCCCTGTCCTAATATGCTTACCGACATCGACACCAAAAGGAAAACTCCCCTCTCTTTCTCCTTCCCCCGTAACTATCACAGCTGCTTTTTTGTTTCTCTCGTTCTCTATCGCCACCTTGAACCATATGCCTCTCCTGTGTCCTGCTTTTCTGCACTCATCGTAGTCCTTGCAATACCTGCAATAGAACTCCTTACCGATCACTCTCAACTTCAAATCTCCCAGCATCATTATTTTCTCACCTCCACTTCCCATATTCTATCACCCCTTACTATACCAAACCCCCTACACCATAAAAACCTTTCGTTCCCTTTAAACCCCTTATAACACATCATAAAAATCACTTGAGGTTTACCCGAAGAGGAAAATTCCTATGCATGATCTTGATGGAGTCCGTGCTATTTTTTAACCTCATGAGGTCAAACCCCCCTTAGCCCCTTTGGTGTAGCGATCACCCCTTTCATCCCAAACTTCGCCACCTCTCTCAACCTCTCCTCCTCAAACCTCGTTACCTCGCCCCCTCTCTTGCATTGCACCCCAAGCACACATACGCCTCCCCTCACCTCGCACCTTATTTCCTTCGCCACCTCGCACCCACCATCGCATACCCTGACCGCTACCAAATCCACAGGTGAGTGCGACCCTGCGGATCGTATCACAAAAAACCCACACCCCTCAAGTCGCCTCTTCACCAGATACTCAAAATCCCTACCTCGCTTATATGCCTTACTCATCGCCTCCCCCTCTCCCATAATCGCTTACCGCAATTCATACAAAGCCTCAAGACCCTCGTGTCCTGCTCCGAACCCAAGTTTATCTCTAAATATCTCTCAAGATCCCCGTATGCCTTTTTTATCCCCTCTGGTAACCCCTCCCACCTCCTCCTCCAATCCTTCATCCTCGCATTCACATACATCCCCATCTCCACCTCTATGTATCTTTCAAATCTTCCGATCACCCTACCGCACTCATCACACTTCATTTCTCCCCCTCCTTCGCCTCCATAACCTCAGTCATTCTTAATGTCCACCTGTATGCCATCAAGCTCTATCCTATATCTTTTCATCCAACACCCCTCCTTGCATCCTCTATTCTTCCTCCTCCACTATCCTCGCCAGATCAAAAAGAAAAGTAAATATCCAACTCACCACCCACAACATCCAAATGAAAGTATCCGCTTGTATGAAGCGAAGCAGGTAATATCCAAATACCAAACTTGATACAACCGCTAACACCGCTAAAATATGTGTCATTATAGTCATCTTTATACCCTAAATCCTATCTCCACTCCTTTCATCACCCCTCTACTCTCGCCACCCCCACACCTATACGACCTCCTCAAAAACGACATGTGCCACTCCTCATTCCTCCTCCTCTCCTCCTCCCTCTTCCGCAAGATGTAGT